>JAQSWD010000019.1 GCA_029266835.1 Steroidobacteraceae bacterium | reverse complement strand
AGGCGAGTCGCCGTCGAAGTTGATAGACGCCCGCATCAAGGAACTGGGCGACTGGCGCGGCAAGACGCTCGCGAAGCTGCGCGCGCTCATCAAGGAAGCCGACCCCGGCGTGGTCGAGGAATGGAAATGGGGAGTGCCGGTGTGGTCGCACGACGGCATCATCTGCACGGGCGAGAGCTACAAGAAGGCCGTGAAGCTCACCTTCGCCCGGGGCGCGTCGGTGAAAGACCCGGCGAAGCTGTTCAACTCCAGCCTCGACGGCAACACGCGACGCGCCATCGATTTCACGGAAGGCGCCGAAGTGAACGACAAGGCGTTCAAGGCGCTCATCAAGGCCGCGGTGGCGGTCAACAGGTCCAAGGCCTGAGGCTCGCGCCTCAGGCGCTCAGGCGGCCTGCACCGTCAGACGACCCACTATCTTCCGCACCATCGGCGCGATGAGGGTCACGGTGGGGAACGCAATCGGCCACGTCGTCAGGCAGCTCTTGAGCCACTGCGAGGCCAGTCCCGAGTGGATGCCCTGCGTGGTGAGCAGCACGAAGGCAGAGACGATGGCCACCATGATGGCGGACAACAAGGCGCCGAACAGCAAGGGCGCGAAACGTGCGGGTATCTGCATTTCAATCTCCAGGTAGATAGAGGTGGGCCGCCCAGCCGCCGACGTAGAGGCCGGCGCCGAAGACGGCATGTGTGAGAAGGCTCTGGATGCGTGCGGCGGATGGCCGCGGTGTGCGGCTCGCGGCCACGCCCATCCCCATGGATGGCTGCATGACCAGGAACGGCACCAGCACTGTGACCAGACCGAAGATCAGTGCGGGTAGTGGCGTCGGAGCACGAATCCAGTCCGTTCCCAAGATCAGCAGGAACGCGGCTGCGAATACGATGCCCAGCAAGTAGTGCCCGGCCCAGCCCAGCGCCACTTCGCGGCTTGCCGCAGGCGACCGAGCGATGGATTCGTGCTGGAACCGGCCGCGCGCGAGGTGCGCGAGCCACCGCCCCACGAGGCGATAGTCGGCGGCGGGCATCCCGAACAATGGTTTGCGGAGCACGCCCCAGAGGTCCATGACCATGGTGGCGACGACTCCGACGATCAGCGAGCAAAGCAGGTAGTTCATGAGCAGAGAGCCTGCTCCTTCAAGCCGACTTGAGGTCAAGCCCTGTCCGCGCGGCGCGCGAAAAACGGCGTGCGCGTGGAATGCGCGTTAGCCGCGACGGGGATTGAGCCCGTCAGCCTTGGTCACTTTTCGCAGTCCGCCGAAGCTGCCTGGGAATTCCGTCCGGGCCCAAAGTGTGCATCTGCCCGACTCCGACGAAGTGCGTACCGCCGGATGTCAGCATCCGATCGATCGCCCGTGCCCACCATGCATTGCGCTGAACTTGCATGATTCGATAAAGATCCGGCGTGCGCGTCCGCATCCTTTCCACCGCGCGCTCCGCCAGGGTGGTGTCGCCCTTGATCCAGTCGAATTCGTTCTGATTGCGCCCGGCCGTCTGATCATCCAGGAAGTCGAACAGAAAAGTCATGTACTGGCTCTGTGCTGCATCGGGCATGGCCGCCATGAACCGGGCAAAGTCGAGTTGGCTGGGCATTTCGTATCGGATCGGTTTGCCTTGATCCTTCGCCCACTTCGTCAGCGTCTCATCGGGATTCCGGGGTTGGAACGACGGTTTGTGTCGGGACCAGTAGGCGCCATTGATCGTGTAGAAGGCACTCCACGGGCGCTGCGGCGATATGCGCTCCTGCGAAATACCCAGTTGCGCGCAGTACTCCCTGGCACGTGCGCGTACCGCGGGCTCGAGCACATCGAAGAAGGTCCGGCCGTCGGGGTTGCGCGTGAGCTGCTCGCGCTTCGATGCCGCATCGGGCTCGGATCCAGGATCGTGACTCACTTCGAGCCACAGAACCGAGCTTGCCTTGAACGCGCGGCGCAACTCCTGTGTAGCCCACGAGTCGTCCTTTGCATCGCCGAAACTGAAGACGAAAACCCGTGCACGTCCACGCGTCAGGACTTGCAGCGGCGTTCCATCGGGAACGTGATGTGTGGCACCCGCTGTTCGCGCGAGCGCGAGCAACAGCATTCCGGTTCCAAAATCCCTGCGCAGCATCGGCGGCTCCCTGGTTCCGAGGGCTCGATGTCTTTGACGCCGCCGCGGGAAAAAAGATGGCACGCCTCCCGTGGCGTCATATCCGGGAGTCGACGGCGGCGCCGGCGCGCCGGAAGCGAGACCTCCCGGGCCCATCCCCGGTAAACTCGCGGCCGGTTACTTTCCCCGGGCGCATTGCCCGCGATCATGACGTCCCCGGACCCCGCGCAGCTTTCCCTCGATTCCGTCCTTCGCCGCGATCAATTCCGCCTGCGGCGTGATCGCGATCGCCTGCGCAACGAGAAGCTGCGCGGCAACGATGTGGCCAAGGCCGAGAGCGTGCTCGCGGAGAAATTCGCGGCATCGGCCGCGGCCCGCGCCGCGCGCGCGGCCAGCGTGCCGGCGATTTCCTACCCCGAAGAACTGCCGGTCTCGGCGAGCCGCGACGAGATCCGCCGTGCCATCGAGCAGAACCCGGTGGTCATCGTCTGCGGCGAGACGGGCTCGGGAAAAACCACGCAGCTGCCGAAGATCTGCCTCGAGGCCGGGCGCGGCGTCGCGGGCATCATCGGTCACACGCAGCCGCGGCGCATCGCCGCGCGCGCGGTGGCGTCGCGCATCGCCGAAGAACTGAAGGTGTCGCTGGGACAGCTGGTGGGATACAAGCTGCGCTTCCAGGATCACAGCCGCCCTGAAGGCCTCATCAAGCTGATGACCGACGGCATCTTGCTGGCCGAAACGCAGGGTGATCGCTTCCTCGACGACTACGACACCCTCATCGTCGACGAGGCGCACGAGCGTTCGCTGAACATCGATTTCCTGCTGGGTTATCTCAAATGGCTGCTGCCGCGCCGGCCGGATCTCAAGATCGTGATCACCTCGGCGACCATCGATCCCGAACGGTTTTCGAAGCACTTTGGCGATGCGCCCATCATCAATGTGTCGGGACGCAGCTATCCAGTCGAGGTTCGCTACCGCCCCGTGAAACTGGACGAGGACGACGACGAAACGGCGGCCGACGAACAGACGGCCATCCTCAATGCGGTGGACGAGCTGTGGAGCGAGCAGCCGGGTGACATCCTGGTGTTCCTCAGCGGCGAGCGCGAGATCCGCGAGACCGCCGAGTCGCTGCGCAAACACCATCCGCAGAACTGCGAAATCCTGCCGCTGTATTCGCGGCTGTCGCAGGACGAGCAGCAGCGCGTGTTCAAGACTTCAGGAAAGCGGCGCGTGGTGCTGTCCACGAACGTGGCCGAGACTTCGCTGACCGTGCCGGGCATCCGCGCGGTCATCGACACCGGCGTGGCGCGTATCAGCCGTTACAGCCATCGCAGCCGGCTGCAGCGGCTGCCCATCGAGAAGATTTCGCAGGCGTCGGCGAACCAGCGCTCGGGGCGCTGCGGGCGCGTGGGCCCGGGTGTCGCGATACGGCTGTACTCCGAAGAGGATTTCCTCGCGCGGCCCGAGTTCACCGAGCCCGAGATCCAGCGGACCAATCTCGCGGCGGTGATACTGCAGATGCACGCGCTGAAGCTGGGCGACATCGAGGCGTTTCCGTTCGTTGAACCGCCCGACGGCCGGTATGTCCGCGACGGGCAAAGGACCCTGCGCGAGCTGGGCGCCCTCACCGATGAAGGCGTGCTCACCGACATCGGCCGCCGGCTCGCCAAACTACCGCTTGACCCGCGGCTGGGGCGCATCCTGCTGGCGGGCGCCGAGGAGCATTGTCTCGACGAAGTGGCCATCATCGCCTCGGCGTTGTCGGTGCCGGATCCGCGCGACCGCCCGGCCGACAAACAAACCCAGGCCGACCAGAAACACGCGCCCTTCAAAGACGAGAAATCCGACTTCCTGTCGCTGCTCAAGCTCTGGAATGCGTTCACGGTCAAGCGCGAGGAACTGTCGCGCGCCAAGCTGCGCGGCTGGTGCAAGGAGAACTTCCTCTCCTACCTGCGGCTCACCGAGTGGCATGACGTTCACAGCCAGGTCATGGAAGTGGTCAAGGGCGAGCTCGCGCTCAAGCTCAATCCCAGGCCCGCCGACTATTCCTCGATACATCGCGCGCTGCTGGTCGGCCTGCTCTCGCAGGTGGCGCAGCGCAAGGAACAAGCCGAGTATCTCGGGGCCAACGGCACCAAGCTCTCTATCCACCCGGGCTCCGGCCAGTTCAAGGCGCGGCCGCCATGGATCGTGAGCGCCGAGCAGGTGCAGACCACCAAGGTGTATGCGCGCACCGTCGCGCGTATCGAGCCCGCCTGGGTGGAAGCGGTGGGGGGGCATCTGATCAAGCGGCAGCATTACGACCCACATTGGGAGCGCCGCGCCTCGCGCGCCGCCATCTACGAACGCACCACCCTGTTCGGCCTTACGCTCACCTCCGACCGAAGCGTGCCGTATGAACATGTCGACCCGAAGGCCGCCCGCGAGATGTTCATCCGGCATGCGCTGGTACTCATGGAGTACGACTCCCGCGCACGCTTCCTCGAACACAACCTCAAGCTGCTGGAAGAACTCGAGTACCTGCAGCAGAAAGGCCGCCGTGTTGATCTGCTGGGCGACGAGCAGCAACTCTACGATTTCTTCGATGCGAAGATCCCCGAGGGAATCTCCACGGGTGCAGCATTCGAGCAATGGCGTCGAAAGGCGGAGGCCGCCGATCCCAAGATCCTGTGGCTCAAGGAAAGCGACGTATCGCCCGGCGAGGCCGAGCTCGACGCCACGTTGTTTCCGGATCATCTCTCCGCCGGCCCGCTGGTGGTGCAGTTGCGATACCGCTTCGAGCCCGGCAACGAGGACGATGGCGTCTCCGCGCTGGTGCCGCTGCACGTGCTGAACCAGATCCAGGAAGAACCTTTCCAATGGCTGGTGCCGGGACTGCTGGATGAGAAGGTGGAAGCGTTGATCCGCTCGTTGCCCAAGAACCTGCGTGTGCATTTCGTGCCCGTGCCCGCGGCGGTGGCGAAAGCGCTACCGCTGCTGGACCGCGGTCGCGGCTCGCTGCACGAGCAACTCGCGACGGCGCTGTTGCGAACCGCCGGAGTCCAGGTGCCGAGCGATGCCTTCCGCGAAGACCAACTACCGCCACATCTGCGGTTCAACTTCCTGCTGATCGACGACGACAGCAAGGTGATCGCACGCTCGCGCAGCCTGGCGGAGTTGCGCGGGCGTCACGCCGGCGCATCGCAGCAGGAATACGCCAAACAATCCCAGCTCACCACCGGCGCGCGGACCTGGGTGTTTGGCGATCTGCCCGAGCGCCAGGACACGGGCGCGCGCCAGCAGGTGGGTTACCCCGCGCTCGTCGACGAGGGCGAAAGCGTGGGGTTACGCGCGTTCGCGACTCCGCCCGAGGCCAAGTCCAGCCACTATCGCGGCACGGCGCGGCTGATCCGCCTGGTGATGTCCCGCGATCTCAAGCCCATGCGCCGCGACCTCGCGGTCAACGTTCAGGGCGAGATGGTCTACCGGAATCTCGCGGCGCATCCGCTGCTGAACCCGGAGTTGAAAGCCGGCCGCGATCTGCGCGAAGACCTGCTCGACCGGCTGGTGATGACGGTGTTCCTCGATGGACGCGAGCCGCTGCGCAGCAGCCCTGCCTTCGATGCGCGCATCACCACGCAGCGCGGCGGAATGGGTCTGCCGGCGCAGGAGATTTCCCGCGCGGTGCAAGATGCGCTCACGCGGATCGGCCGCATCCAGGCCGCGCTTTCAAAACCGCAGAATGCCTCCGCCGCGGCGGACCTCCGCGCGCAGCTCGCGTGGCTGGCCCCGGCCGGGTTCCTGCTGGTCACGCCCTGGGAGCGGCTGAAGGAATTCCCCCGCTACCTGCAGGCCATCGAGCAGCGGCTCGACAAACTACCGCTGGACCCGCGGCGTGACGCGAAGCTGGCCAGCGAGATCGCGCCGCTGGAGTCTCGCTATCGCGAACGCGTAAAGGCCGAACGCGGGCTCAAACCACCCGGCGACGACGAATTCCGCTGGTTGCTGGAAGAGTTCCGCGTGTCCTTGTTTGCGCAGGCGCTGGGCACGCGCACGCGTGTCTCGGCCCGCCGCCTCGAGGACGCCTGGGCGGAACGCGAGCAGACGAAATAGCGTTTTCTGGCAGAATCGCCGCATGCGAGTGACGTCGCGCCGGTAGTAAGGCCCATGCGCAAGATCATCACCATAGTCTTCTTCGTCGCCGTCGGCCTGCTGCTCCGGGAACACTTTCAGCAGAAGAAAGCCCGCGAGACCGCGGAAGCGGTGCAATCCGCCCGGCAGCGGTACGCGGCCGACCCGCGCAACCAGTTGCCCGAACGCGACGACGCCGCGAGCTCAGGGTTCACGCGGACGGCCAACTACCGCTGCGACGGCCGGAAACGTTGCAGCCAGATGCGCTCCTGCGAGGAAGCGACCTGGTTCATGGAACATTGCCCCGGAATGGAGATGGACGGCGACCGCGACGGTGTACCCTGCGAAGATCAACACTGCCGTTACTGATCCAAGGGAATCCATGTCGAAATCGAATCGCCGCCCGCAAATCTGCGTGCTCGGCAGCGCCGAACCAGGATCGCAAGCTTATGAACTCGCGGGCGATGCCGGCGAACGCATGGCCCGGCTTGGAATCACCGTAGTCAGCGGTTGCGGCAGCCCGGCCACTCGCGTCGCCGCCGAGCGCGCCGTGGCCGCGGGCGGCGAAGTGCTGAGCATCATTCCGCCCGGCGAGATGCCGGCGGCCGACTGGCCCGCGACGGTGGTCGTGCCCTGCGGCATGGGCGATGCGCGCAACCTGCTCATGGCCCTGGCGGGCGATGCCTGCCTCGTGATTGGTGGCCGCGCCGGCACCATCTCCGAAGTGTGCCTGGCGTGGCTGCACAAGCGCCCGCTGCTGCCGCTCACGGGTTGCGGTGGCTGGTCCGATGATCTGCCTGACAATCCGCCCGACGAGCGCAGGAACTCGCCGATCCATCCCTGGGCCTCGGTGGCGGAACTGGAAGCGCAATTGCGCGCGTTGCAGCTCGTGCGCTGAAGCGCCGCGCCGCGCCGCCAAATCAGATCTTGACCATCACATGCCGCACGGCCGTGTAATCCTCGAGCGCGTACACGGATAGATCCTTGCCATACCCCGATCGCTTCATGCCGCCATGCGGCATCTCGCTGACCAACATGAAGTGCGTGTTGATCCACGTACAGCCATATTGCAGCCGCGACGCGACCTTCATCGCCTTGCCCACGTCTTTGGTCCATACCGACGACGCCAGACCATAGTCCGAATCATTCGCCCACTCGATGGCCTGGTCCGCATCCTTGAAACGCGTGACGCTGACCACCGGGCCGAACACTTCCTTCTGCACGATCTCGTCGGATTGCCGCGCACCGGCGATGACGGTGGGCTCGTAGAAAAAGCCCGCGCCGCTGCGCGCCTTGCCGCCCGCCGTGATCTCGATGTGCCGCTTCTCCGACGCGCGCTGCACGAAGCCCGACACGCGCGAACGTTGTTTGGCGGTGATCAGCGGCCCCATTTCCACGCCGGGCTCTTCCTGCGTGCCCAGCTTGATGCTGCTGGCCGCGGCGGATAGTTCGGCCACCAGCTTGTCGTGGATCTTCGGTCCGGCGTAGATGCGGCAGGCCGCGGTGCAATCCTGCCCGGCATTGTAGAACCCGAAGGTACGCACGCCGCCGACCACGCTTTCCAGATCCGCATCGTCGAACACGATCACGGGCGCCTTGCCGCCGAGTTCGAGATGCGTGCGCTTGGTGCCATTGGCGGCGCCGGCGAGGATTTTTTCGCCCGTGGCGATGGAGCCCGTCAGCGAGATCATCGCGACTTCGGGTTGCGTCACCAGCGGCGTGCCCACCGACGGGCCGCGCCCGAACAGGATATTGACGACACCCGCGGGAAACAGCTCCGCGCAGATGGTCGCCAGCTTGAGCGCGGTGAGCGGTGTCTGCTCCGACGGTTTGAGCACCACGCAATTTCCAGCCGCCAGCGCCGGCGCCAGCTTCCACGCGGCCATCATGAGTGGATAGTTCCATGGCGCGATCGATGCGACGACGCCGACCGGGTCGCGGCGGATCATGCTGGTGAAACCGGGCAGATATTCGCCGGCGATGGAGCCCGTCATCACGCGGCATGCGCCGGCGAAGAAGCGGAACACATCGGCAATCGCGGGGATCTCATCGTTGAGTGCCGCTGGCAACGGCTTGCCGCAGTTCTGCGATTCGAGCTTCGCGAACTCCTCTGCTTCGGCTTCGATGCGATCGGCGAGTTTGTACAGCAGCGTAGCGCGGTCCTTGGGCACGGTGGCCGACCACGCCGGGAAGGCCTTGGCTGCGGCCTTCACCGCGGCGATGACCTGCTCCTCGGAGGCTTCGTTCACGTGCACGATGACCTTGCCGGTGGCCGGGTCCAGCACACCCAGGTCGTCGCCCTTGCCTTTGACCAGCTTGCCGTTAACGAGCAGTTTCGTGTTCATCGTCAGGCCTCGTGAGGTAGTAAGCCAGGACTATGGGTATCAGGGTGACCGCGATGACGATCACCGCCACCACGTTGGTGACCGGTCGATCCCGCGGGCGGAACAGTTCGTTGAAGAACCAGATGGGCAGCGTGCGTTCCTTGCCGGCCGTGAAGATCGTCACGATGATTTCGTCGAAGGACAGCGCGAACGCCAGCATGCCACCGGCGAGAAAGGCTGTCGCCACCTGCGGCAGCAGCACGTAGCGAAAGGTCTGCAAGCCGTCGGCGCCCAGGTCCATCGAGGCCTCCACCCAGTTGGCGGGCAGGCGCCGCAGGCGCGCGATGACGTTGTTGTAGACGATGACGGTGCAGAACGTGGCATGCCCCAGGATGATGGTGAGCACCGACGGATCCACTCGCAGTGTCTTCATGGCGGCCAGCAATGCGATGCCGGTGATGATGCCGGGCAGCGCGATGGGCAGCACGAACAGTACCGTCAGTGAATCCTTCGCGGGGAACTTCGCGCGCGCCAGCGCGAACGCGGCCAGCGTTCCGAGTATCAGCGCGATCACGGTGGCGCAGGCGGCGACCAGCAGCGACAAGGACATCGACTGCCAGATGTCGGCGCGGCCGAAGGCGACTTCGAACCAGCGCAGCGTGAGTCCCGGCGGTGGAAAGCGATACGTTCGGTCGTCCGTCGTGAACGCGTACAGGATGATGATGAACACCGGGATGTGCATGAACGCCAAACCCGCGAAGGCACCGGCGCGCACCAGCCAGGAGGCTTTGTTCGGCCGGTATCTTTCTTTAAAGGGCATCGAAGGCCCCGAAGCGCCTGGCGATACCCAGGTAGACGAAGATGAGCACGATGGGCACGACCGAGAACGCCGCGGCCAGCGGAATGTTCCCGGCGGTACCCTGCTGCACGTACACCATCATGCCGATGAAGTAGCCAGGCGCTCCGACCACGCTGGGGATGATGTAGTCGCCCATGGTCAGCGAGAACGTGAACACGGATCCTGCCGCGATTCCGGGCACCGCCAGCGGCAGCATCACGTTGCGGAAGGTCTGCGAAGGGCGCGCGCCCAGATCGGCCGATGCTTGCAGCAGGGAGCCCGGCACACGCTCCAGCGCGGCGGCCATGGGCAGGATCATGAACGGCAACCACATGTACACGAACACGATGAACATGCCGAGGTATGACGACGACAGCGACGGCCCGCCGATGCCAGGCGCTTCGAGAAGGGTTTCGAGCAGGCCCGTCAGGCCTAACTTCCCGAAACACCAGGCGATGATGCCTTCTTTTGCGAGCAACAGGCGCCAGGCATAGATCTTCACCAGGTAACTGGTCCACATGGGCAGCATCACGCCCACGTAGAAGAACGCCTTCATGCGGCCGCTGGCGTAGCGCGCCATGTAGATGGCGATGGGCAGCGCGATGATGGCGCAGGCAATGGTCACGCAGATTGCCATCGACACGGTGCGCAACACGATGTCGACATTGGCAGGCTGAGTCACCAGCTGTCGATAGGTATCGAGCGTGGGCTCGCGCACGATCTGCGCGGTGAAGTCATCGATCCTGTAGAAGCTCTGCGCCAGCAGCGCAAACAACGAACCGAGATACACGGTGCCGAACCACAGCAGCGGCGGCACCAGCAGCAGCGCGACGTACCAGTAGGGGCGTCGGTAGAAGAACGTCGACGCCGCGCGCATGGCTCAGAAAGCCCCGGCTTCGTTGAGCGGTACCGCCGCCGCTCGCGGCCAGCAGAGCCGCACGCGTGCGCCTACCGCGAGGCCATCGAGCGCGCGTGAGTCCTCCTCGGTGACCATCGCGCTCCAGACTTCGCCGGCATCCAGCTTCACCTGCCAGCGGCTGGCGGCGCCGTGGAACTGCACCGCCAGCACCGCACCGGGCGCGCAGTGGCTGCCGGCCGGAGACGGCCCCGCCTCACCGAGCACGGCAACATTTTCCGCGCGGATGGCGAAGGGCTGCGGCAACCCCAGCGCACGGGCCAGCGCGGCATCGGCCACGTTGGCGCTACCCACGAATCGCGCGACGAATGCCGTGGCGGGCCGCGCGTACAGTTCGCGGGGCGCGGCGACTTGCTCGATGCGGCCCTTGTTGAACACCGCGACGCGATCGGCCATCGACAACGCTTCGCCCTGGTCGTGCGTCACGTAGACGAACGTGATGCCCAGCTTCTTCTGCAGGCTCTTGAGCTCGATCTGCATTTCCTCGCGCAGCTTGAGATCCAGCGCGCCCAGCGGCTCGTCGAGCAGCAGCACCTTGGGGTGATTGATGAGCGCGCGGGCCAGCGCCACGCGTTGCCGCTGTCCGCCCGAGAGCTGCGCCGGGCGGCGTCCGCCCAGTGCGCCGAGTTGCACCAGGTCCAGCATCTCGCGGGCGCGCCGCGCGCGTTCCGATCTCGAAGTGCCGCGCACGCGCGGACCGTAGGCCACGTTCTCCAGCACCGTCATGTGCGGGAACAGCGCGTAGTCCTGGAACACCGTGTTGACGTTGCGCTCATAGGGCGGCACGCCCGACACGTCCGCGCCATCGAGCAACACCTGCCCGCTCGTTGGAACGTCGAAGCCAGCCACCAGCCGCAAACTAGTGGTCTTGCCCGAGCCCGAGGGACCCAGCATGGCGAAGAACTCGCCGGGCTCGATGGCGAAGCTGACGTCATCCACGGCGCGCACATCGCCATAGACGCGCGAGACGCCGCGGAACTCGATGGCGGATGTCATGCTGTTGGTGGAGGAGGAAACCACCGTCGAGCCGGAGTGGGGACAGGGCGCGGAGCCCTGTCCCGCACACTCTTACTGACCGCCCATCACCGCCGCGTAGTCGGTGACCCAGCGCGCGTAGGGCACACAACCTTCCGCGTTGGAAGCGCACTTGGCTTCCGGCGTGCGCCAGAACGCGATCTTGTCGAAGTTCTCGATGCCGTTGGTCTTGCAGCCCTCGGGGCCTAACAACTCGTTGCCTTCGCAGGCCTTGGGCACCACGGGGTTCGAGCCGAACCACGCGGCCACATCACCCTGCACCTTCGGCGAGATGGACCACTCCATCCACTTGTACGCGCAGTTCGGATGCTTGGCGCCGGTGGCCAGCATGGTGGTGTCCGCCCAGCCCGTGGCGCCCTCTTCGGGCACGGTGACGGCGACCTTGGCCTTGTTGGCCAGCAGCGTGTTCGCCTGGAAGGGCCATGACCCCGAAGCCTTGATGCCCTCGTTCATGAAGTCCTGCACCTGCACGTTGGCATCGTGCCAGTAGCGCTGGATCAGCGGGTGCTGGCCGCGCAGCAACCCGAGTACCGCCGTGTACTGCGCCTCGTTGAGCTCGTACGGATCCTTGATGCCGAGCTCGGGCTTCTTCGCCTTGAGATACAGCGCGGCGTCGGCGATGTAGATAGGCCCATCGTAGGCCTGCACGCGCCCCTTGTTGCTCTTGCCGTCGGGCAGCTTCTGCTCCTCGAAGACCACCGACCACGAGGTCGGCGGCGTCTTGAAGGTCTCCGTGTTGTACATCAGCACGTTCGGGCCCCACTGGTAGGGCACGCCGTAGTGTTTGCCGTCGATGTAATGCCAGGCCGCCTTCTGCAGGCGTTCGTCGACGCTTGCGAAGCTGGGGATGCGTGTGACGTCCACGGGCATCACGGTGCCGCCCCTGATCAGGCGAACCGACGCGTCGCCCGACGCGGTCACCAGGTCATATGGCGCGTTACCCGGCGGCGGCCACGAGGCATCGCCGGGCGGGCTGGGCTGCGGACCGCCGCTGGTCATGAGCGACACCATCTCGTCGGAAGTGCCGGCGGTCTTCACGTTGACCTTGCAGCCGGTCTGGGCCTCGAACTCCGACACCCAGTCGTAAGCCTTGTCGGTTTCGCCGCGCTCGATGTAGCCCGGCCACGCGACGATATCGAGCGAGCCTTCGAGCGCGGTGGAAGCCATCATGGCCTCCGCGTCGCCGACGGGCTTCTCTTCTTCCTTCCTGGAGCAGGCGCCGATGGTCAGCGCCGCACAGAGAATCAACAACGGAAACCCGGGAGACCGTGACGCATTCATGAGCTGCCCCTTTTGTTTGCGGCGTTGGTCCGGAAGGACTCGCCGGCTTTGCGGACATTCTAGGCCCGCGCCGGGGCGGCGCTCAAACTGGCGTGGATTTGCGCCAATTTGACGCGTCAGCGCGCGGGCGTGCGTTCCATGGTCCTCGCGAGGAATTTCATGGCGGAGTCATTCAGGCAGGTGGCCGCGGCCACGCGCATCCAGTGGCTGGGCAGCTGCGTGGGCGAGAACAAACTACCGGGCGCGCACAACACGCCTTCGCGGCTGCCGGCAGTGGCCAGCTCGTTGGTGTCCCGGCCGAAATCCGCCCACAGGTACATGCCGCCGGGCGGCGGACCGGCGATCTTCGCGCCCACGCGCAGCAACGCCTCGGCCGTGCGGCCGCGGCACTCGTCCAGGCGCGCGCGCAGCCCCTCGAGCATGCGTTCATAGCGCCGCTCGACGATGATGCGTGCCACCACGCGCTCGCACAGCTCGCTGGACGCCAGGCCGGTGAGCGCCTTGATGTCGCGCAGATCGTTGGCCAGCGTGGGATGGGCGGCCACGAAGCCCACGCGCAGATTGGCGGCCAGCGTCTTGGAGAACCCGCCCACGTAGATGACGCGTCGCGCGTCGTCGAGCGCGGCCAGGCGGATGGCGTGGCGCCCCTGCAGGTCACCATAGATGTCGTCTTCGAGGATCATGAAGTCGTGGCGCGCCGCCAGCTCGAGCACGCGCGTGGCGACCTGCTGCGAAATGCACGACCCCGTCGGGTTGTGCGCCACGGAGTTGAGGATGAACAACTTGGGCTTTTCGCGCGCCAGCAGGCTTTCCAGCGCCACGATGTCGGGCCCGTCCGGGCCTCGGGGAACACCGACTATCCGGGCGCCGAACGCCGCGAAGCGCGCGAACATCACGAACCAGGCCGGATCCTCCACGAATACCACGTCGCCGGGCGCGAGGAAGCGCCGCGCCACGAGGTCGATGGCCTGGGTCGCGCCCGCGGTAGTGAGTATCTGGTCGGCTCCCACGTCGATGCCCACCTGCGAAAGCCGCGTGCTCAAAGCCTCGCGCAGCGGTAGATAGCCCTCGACAGCGCCGTACTTGAGCAGCCAGGAGCCGCGGCTGCGGCCCACGCCACGCACGGCGGAAGCCACCAGTTCGTGATCCAGCCAGTTCTCCGGGAGCAGTCCGGCGCCCGGCTGCTCGCTGCCCGGTGACTGCCGGCGCTGCGCGCGCAACAGCCAGCTCACGTCGAGCACGGTGCCGGGCACAGGATGCGCCGCATTGCCATTGCGGCGGCGCGCGGGGTGGTTAGCCTGTCGAAGCCGCACGTAGAAGCCCGAGCCGCGGCGCGACTCGATCAGGCCCTGCGCGATGAGCTGGTCGTAGGCCTCGACCACGGTGGAGCGCGACACGCGCGACTCCACGGCGCAATTGCGGATGGAAGGCAGGCGGGTACCCGGACGTAACGCATGGGTCTCGATGCGCTGCGCGAGACGCGCGGCCAGTTGTGCGGGGAGACGGTGATCCTGTTTGGCTTGCAGCGACATATATAAGAGCGGGCCAGTGGGCCTGGTCGGGTGTTGAACTGTACTGTAACTGTACTGAGCGTGTCGCGTATATTTCAAGACATGAAAGCCGCGAATTCCACGCTCACCGCCACGCCGGCGCCGCAGCACTTCCCTCTTCCGGGTCGCGATGCGATCGAAGAGGCCGCCGAACTGCTGCGCACGCTGGTGCCGCCGACCCCGCAGTATCTGTGGCCGCAGGTGGTGCAGGCCTTCGGCGCGAACGTGTGGATCAAGCACGAGAACCACACGCCCATCGGCGCCTTCAAGGCGCGCAGCGCAGCTATCTACTTCCACCGGCTCATGCAGAAGGAGCCGGCTTCTCGTGGCGTGATCACCGCCACCCGCGGCAACCACGGACAGGCCGTTGGCCTGGCCGCCCGCCGCTTCAAACTACCTGCCACGGTGTATGTGCCGCGCGGCAACAGCGTGGAGAAGAACGACGCCATGCGCGCGCTGGGCGTGAAACTGGTGGAACACGGCATCGAGTTCCAGGAAGCCCGCGAGGAGGCGGCCAGCGTCGGCGCGCGCGAGGCGCTGCACATGGTGCCGGCGTTTCACCAGGACATCGTGCTGGGCGTGGCCACCTACTGGGCCGAGCTATTCCGCGCCGTGCCGGACATCGACGTGGTGTATGCGCCCATCGGGCAGGGCTCGGGCATCTGCGCCGCGGCCGCGGCGCGCAATGTCTACTCGCCGCGCACGAAGATCGTGGGCGTGTGCTCGGCGCAGGCGCCCTGCTTCGCGCGCTCGTTCGAGGCGGGCCAGGTGGTGGAAGCGCCAGTGAGCACGGTACTCGGCGACGGCATGGCCTGCCGCAAGCCCGACGCCGAAGCCGTTGCCATTGTCCTTGCGAACGTGGAGCGCATCGTGGAGGTGACAGATGCCGAGCTGGCCGACGCCATGCGCCGCATCTTCGCCATGACGCACAACGTGGCCGAGGGCGCGGGGGCCGCGGCATTCGCCGCCGCCTGGCGCGAACGGGAATCCCTGCAAGGCAGGCGCGTCGGCCTCACGCTGAGCGGCGGCAATGTCGACAGCGCGATGTTCGCGGACGTACTCGCCGGCAAGTACTGATGCGCATCGAGGCGCTGCCTTTCGGCGTCACCGACTGGTCTCAGGTCGAAATAACCCAGCATGCTGGCGAACGCGGCGAAGCGGCCTGGCGCACGCGGAATTTCGGCGACGTGAGGATACGCATGGTGGAATACTCGCCCGGCTATATCGCGAACCATTGGTGTACCAAAGGCCATTTCCTGCTCTGCCTCGAGGGCGAACTCGACACGGAACTCGCCGATGGTCGCCGGTTCACGCTGCGGCCGGGAATGATGTACCAGGTCGCCGACGACGCCGAAGCGCATCGCTCGTCGACGCACACGGGCGCGAGGCTGTACATCGTTGACTGAGCTCGCCGACAGCTACGAGATATCCACTGAGCAGGCAAGACTCGACATCGACGCCATCCACGCCTGGCTCGCGCGTTCGTACTGGTCGCCGGGCATCCCTCGCGCAACGGTCGAGCGTGCGGCGCGGAATTCGCTGTGCTTCGGCGTCTATGAACGCGCCGGCGGCCGGCAGGTCGGGTTCGCGCGCGTGGTCACCGATTACGCGACGTTCGCCTACCTTTGCGACGTTTACGTGCTCGAGGAACACCAGGGTCACGGCCTCGGCAAGGCCATGATGCGCGCCGTCATGGCGCATCCGGCACTGGCCGGCGCGCGCCGAGTGATGCTGGCTACGCGCGACGCGCAGGGGTTGTATCGCCAGTTTGGTTTCGGCGACACCACGGGCAACACCCACCTGATGGAAATTGTGCGGCCGGACATCTACCGCGCCTAGTTTCCACCCGCTGCGCAGGTGCGATCTTCAGCGCGCACCGGGCATACCCCTCACTCTGCCTGCCAGGCGCACGTATCATAGGCCCGCAATGAAAACCTCCGGCCTGTCGCGCCTGACATTCTCCGCAGCAGCCGCCGCAATGGTGCTGGGCGCCTGCGGCACGACGCCGACCCGGGAGCAGCCTCTCCGGACCGTGGTGCCCCTCACCGCGCCCGTGCTCGCGCCCGGCGTCGACGCCAACTCCGACAAACTGTTCGTCGTGGTCACCTTCTCCGGTGGCGGCAAACGCGCGGCGGCGTTCTCGTACGGCGTGCTCGAGGCGCTGCGCGACGTGAAGGTGACGACGCCCGATGGCGAGCAGCACACCTTGCTCGACGAAGTCGACCTCATCTCCGCGGTCTCGGGCGGAGCCTTCACCGCCGCGTACTACGCAATGAATGGCAAGGAGACCTTCGACAGCTACGCGCCGCGATTCCTCAACCACGATACGGAAAAGGATCTCTGGAACAAGATACTGAGGCCCTCGAGCTGGCCGCGCCTGGCCAAGACGCTGGTGAGCCGCAGCGACCTCGAGGTGGAGTACTTCGACCAGGAGTTGTTCAACGGCGCCACGGTGTACGACATCATGACGCGCTCGCCGCGCGTGATCATCACGGCGACCGACCTGGTGCGCGCCAAGCCGTTCACCTACACGCGCGAACAGCTCAATGGCATCTGCGTGGACCCGAAGAGCATCCCCCTGGCTCGCGCGGTGTTCTCCTCCGCCGCGACGCCCATCTACTTCGCGCCGCTGGTGATGCGCACCTTCGCCGGCGACTGCGGCTACCAGCCGCCGGCGTCCGTGCTCGATGGTGAAAGCGCGGACGACGCCTACCGCCGCGAGCGCGCGGAACGGCTGCAGACCTTCCTCGATCCCAAGTATCCCTTCCTGCATCTCGCCGATGGCGCGCTGGCCGACAATCTCGGCGCACGCGCCATCCTCGACGAGGTGGCGCTGGGCGACAACGTCACCGATGCGCTGCGCCGCAATGGCTACTCGCGCGCGCGCCGCATGTTGTTCATCGTGGTCGATGCCCGCACCGGCTTCGACCGCAAGTACGCGCGCCGGCCCGAGCCGCTGGGCATCAAGAAAGTCATGGATGCGGTGGTCAGCGTCACGTTCAACCGGTACAGCTTCGAAACCATGAACCTGATGCGCGCGCGCGTGAAGCGCTGGGAAAACGAGGTGCGCACCACGCGCTGCCAGACCTCGCTGGCGATTCCGGATTGCGACAAGTTCGACGTCGATCTCGTCGAGCTGTCTTTCGACCGCGTGCGCGATGCCGGGGAACGCGAGTACCTGGACCGCGTCCCGACCACATTCACGCTGTCGTCCGAGCAGATCATCCGCGTGCGCCGCGCGGCGCACCTGCTGGTGGACGAATCGCCGGAACTGCGCACCTTCCTGGAAGAATCGGCGCGCGCCGCGCCCAAGTAGACGCCGGTACGATGCGGTAGGCCGGCGCTGACCGCGCCTAGGTAGTCCTACCGATGCAGGGTGGCGCCGCGCTCGGCGACGCTCGCCGCATGCAACCCATCCGGCGAATACTGGTTGCCGTCAAGGATCCCCAGGCGCGCGCGCTGCCCGCGGTGAACAAGGCCGCGCAGATCGCCAAGGGACTGAACGCGCAGCTCACGCTGTTCCACGACATCGCGACTCCGTTGTACGCGGAAGCGCTGCAGGGCCGTGGCATCGATCTCGGCTCGGTGAAACGCGAGGTGCAGACTTCGCGGCGCGAGCAGCTCGAGAAGCTGGCGGCGCGCATCCGCAAGCACGACATCGACGTGGACGTCGCCGCCGACTGGGACTATCCGCCCGCGGAAGCCATCATCCGCAAGGCGCAGCGCATCGCTGCCGACCTGCTGGTGGTGGAGAACCATCATTCGGCCAAGGGCGGCTCCAGCCGCCATCCTGCGCGCTGGTTGCTGGCGTACACCGACTGGGAACTGCTGCGCATGTGCCCGATGCCGGTGTTGCTGGTGAAGAACCGGCCGCTGTATCACCGGCCGCGCGTGCTGGCGGCCGTGGACCCCGGCCATGCCTACGCCAAGCCCAGCAATCTCGACCGGCAGATCCTGCGCGCGGGCGCGCAGCTGGTGCATGCGCTACGCGGTGAGCTGCACGCCCTGCATGTGTTCCACCCGCCACTGGCGATGATGCCTACGATGCCCGACGGGCCGCTGGCCGACATGGACACCGGCCACGCCGACCTGGAGCGCATCGCACGCCGGCAGCTCGAGAAGCTGGTCGACGGTTTCGATGTGAAACGGAGCCACTGTCATCTCGTGCAGGGACGCCCGAACGAAGTGATCCCCACCACGGCGAAGCGCGAACGAAGTGCAATCGTCGCCATGGGGGCGGTTTCGCGCTCCGGGCTGAAGCGCTTTTTCATTGGCAACACCGCGGAGTTCGTGATGGACGCGGTCACCGCGGACATCCTGGTGGTCAAGCCTGCGGACTTCCAGTCGCGCGTACCGCGCACGGGCCGCGGCGTTCAGATCCTGTCCATGCCCATATTGCCGGGTTGATTCGCGGCGGCACGCGGCGGTTGCTCGTAGCGGAGGTCGGGCCGGATGGGTGTCACCACGGATGGTGCGCGCTGCGCCAGGTACTCGAGAATATGACTGAGGGCCAGGAGCCCGGCCAGGCAGCCGCGCTCATCCACGATGGGCGCGCGCCGCACGGCCGCGTTGCGCATGCGTTGCACGGCCTCCTCGAGGCTGGTGCTGATCAATATCGTCGTGGGATGACGGGTCATGGCTTCATCCACCACCACGCTGCGCGGATCGCATTCTCGCGCGAAGACATTGGTGACGATGTCGCGATCGGTGAGCAGGCCGACCGGTCGCCACCCGCCATGAGCGCCAGCGGGGTCCACGACGACGAGGCACCCCACGTTTCGCTCGCGCATCATCCAGGCCGCGGTGGCGAGTTCTTCGTGACGCCTGACGGTGACCACGTTTTTATGGCACAGGTCGTAAGCATTCATCTGACATTCCTCGCCGTGCAGATGAGAAAAATTGATGCTGACCCCATGAGACGGCGCCCACCAATCATTATCAATAGGGATAATTGCTGGCCTCCAAACCCCGAGGAGAGCCAAGGAGACAATGGATATGCCTCGCGAGAAGAACCCCACGACCACGCCGCGCAAGCGAGCACCCCGGAAAACCCTGGCGATTACCGGCAAGGCGAAGGCCGCTCCCGCGCCCACGCAGTTCGTCGGGCCGGAAAAACGCGCCGCCCTGATCGCCGAAGCCGCGTATTACCGAGCGCAGAAGCGTGGTTTCGCTCCCGGACACGAAACCGAGGACTGGCTGGCGGCCGAAGCCGAGGTGGACGCGAAACTGCTGCAGGGAGTCCCGTCCGCCCAAGGTTGACGACGACCGATGGGTTTCCCGGGCGCCGGCGGCGTCCCTAGCTAGCCAAGGCGGCCCGCCCAAACGTATCTTTGGGCGGATGTCCTCGCCGACTCCCGATGTACTCGCATTGCTGGAGGCCACGCTAGACGCCGTCGTGATCATGGACGATCGCGGGCGGGTCCTCGCCTTCAATGCATCGGCCGAAGAGATGTTCGGCTACCGCGCCGCGGACGCGATCGGCCGCAACGTCAGCATGCTGATGACGTCGCAGGATCGGCAGGAGCATGACGGCCACGTCAAACGCTACCTCACCACCGGCGAAAGCCGCGTGCTCGGCAAGGGGCGCGACGTGCGGGTGCGCCATCGCGATGGCAGCGAGTTCTCGGTATTCCTGAGCGTGGGACGCATTCCGCGCACCGACCCACCGCAATTCGTCGGGTACCTGCACGACACGTCGCTGCGTCGCAAGGCGCTGGCCACGCTCGAGAAGGAGCGACAGCTCAATCGGCTGTACCTCGACCTGGCGCAGGTCATGCTGGTGGCCACCGACCGCAATGGCATGGTGCAGCTGGTCAACCAGCGGGCCGTGCGTGTACTCAAGAAAAAGGACCAGGAGATCCTGTCCAGCAACTGGATCGACACCTGCGTGCCGCCCGAAGACCGGCCCACTGCACGGGCCGCGTTTCGCAACCTGCTGATGAGCGGCAGCGACGAGCCGCAGAGCTGCGAATACCACGTGCGCTCCGCCGACGGTGAAGACCGGTTCGTCACCTGGCGCGCGGTGGCGCTGCGCGACGCCGACAACGTGACCACGGGCATCATGCTCTCGGGCGAGGACATCACCGAACAGCAGCGCGCCGAGACGGAGGCGCGCCGGGCGGTGGAACGCATGAACAGCGTTTCGCGACTCGCGACCATGGGCGAGATGGCGGCGGGAATTTCGCACGAGCTCAACCAGCCACTGGCTGCGATCGCCAACTACGCCCAGGCCTGCGCGCGCCTGTTGCGCGTGCCGTCGCCCGACCTTCCGGAGATCGGCGGCGCGCTGGATCAGATCGCGGGACAGGCGTTGCGCGCCGGCGAAATCATCCGCCGTATCCGCTCGCTGGTGCGCAATGAAGACGTACGTCGCGAACCGCTGGACATCAACGGGTTGATCCGCGAAATGCATGCCTTGCTCGCCACCGACGCGCGCGTGCACGACGGCAGACTGGACCTCGACCTGCACGAGGACCTGCCGCCGGTCACGGTCGATAAAGTCCAGATACAGCAGGTGCTCATGAATCTCGTGCACAATGCATTCGAGGCGCAAAGCGTGCAGCCGGGCAGCGAGCCCATCGATGTGCGCATCGCCACTCGCCTGACGGATGAGGGGGATATCGAAGTGTCGGTGAACGATCACGGACCGGGTCTCGCCGCGGATCTCGAACAGAAGATCTTCGAGCCTTTTTTCACCACCAAGGCGACCGGTACCGGCCTCGGACTTGCGATCAGCCGCTCGATCATCAAGGCGCATGCGTCGCGACTGGGCTACCGCGCCAACGAGCCGCGCGGCGCCTGCTTCTATTTCGTCCTTCCGGCCCACGTGGAGACCGCGTCATGAAAGAGCTTCCGCAAACCGTATTCGTGGTCGATGACGACGACGCGGTGCGCAACTCCCTCAAGCTGTTGCTCAAGTCCGCGGGGATGCATGCCGAGGTCTTCGGGTCGGCGCCGGAGTTCCTGGCCAAGTACGACGCGGCACAGCCCGGCTGCCTGGTGCTGGACGTGCGCATGCCCGGCATGAGCGGGCTGGAAATGCAGCACGAGTTGAATCTCAAGGGGGCGACCATCCCGGTCATCTTCATCACCGGGCATGGCGACATCCCGATGGCCGTGGAGGCAATGCAACACGGCGCTTTCGATTTCCTTCAGAAACCATTCCGCGACCAGGACCTGCTCGACCGCGTTCAACGCGCGTTGACCCGTGATTCGGAAAACCGGGCTCGCCTGCGCCATACCGACCGCATACGCGAACGGCTCGCGAGCCTGAGTCCGCGAGAACGCGAGGTGCTGGAACTGGTGACGCAGGGCAAGGCGAACAAGATGGTGGCCGGTGACCTGGGTGTGAGCCAGCGGACGGTGGAAATCCACCGCGCCCATGTCATGCAGAAGATGGAAGCCGGATCGCTGGCGGAACTGGTCCGCATGATGATGGCTATCGCCCGGCAGCCATAAACCCCGGCCATTCAGGCCGTTGCCGGATGACAAGAGAAAGTACGTATTACCAGCCAAGGGCACGGGTGCAATGCTCCGCGCCGCGATGGTGGCGTCAGATCACAACGGCAACGACGCCCTGGAAAACGGCGGAACCAGACGCGTGCGCAACATCATTGTCGCCGGACAATCCTCCCAGCGTACCCGCGAAGTTCTGCGTGCCCTGAGCGGTTTTTCCAATGTCATCTGGCCCACCTCACTCGAGGCGGCGCTGGCGCAGGCGCAGTCCAGCGAGGCCGGCTGCCTGGTGATCGCGGACGATCTGCGCGAGGAGCCGGTCGACGAGTTCCTGCAGGAAGCTCGCGAATTGCGCCGCAACCTGCCGATCTTCGTGATCACCGATCCCGATGACGTGGCCGAAGCGGTCTCGGCGATGCGGCTTGGCGCTACGAAGGTCATCGAGATTCCGCCCTCGTACGCGGCACTGTGCGAAGAAGTCACTCGCGCAATGCAATAAAACTGTCTCCGCTGTTTCACACGATCTGAACACGTCGTGGACTACGCTGACGCTCGGCGCTGGTGTAGGAAAGTTCCGGATTGACGCGCCGGGAATCGAAGCCAAAACTCGTCCGACAGCCTTTACCTACGTACCACGAGCGGAGCTCACCATGTCAGCCCAGCTTGCCGATGTCCTGCCGCTGAATGTTCCTGCTCCTTCTGCACGCGGCTTCATCCTGCACGTTGACGATGATGACGCGATGCGCCGCTCCACCGCCCTGCTCCTGCGACTCGCGGGCTTCGAGACCCGCGAAGCGGCCAGTGGCGAACAGGCGCTGACATTCGCGGACGCCCTGCGCGGCAAACTCGACGTGCTGATCGTCGACTACCACCTGGGCAATGGAATGACCGGCACCGAGGTGGCCGAGGAATTCGCGAGGTTGTTAGGCCATGCCGTGCCCACGGTCATCCTGACCGGCGACCCGGCCAACGCCGAAGTGCCCTGGCTCTCCGACGCGCCGGTGTGGCTGGCCCGCAAGCCACTGCTGCCCGACACGCTGCTCGCGGCCCTGCCCGCGCTGGTGGATTTCCGCCGCGCGGTGGCCGCGACCACCGCCGCGCGCCGCGACTGACTAGCGGGGCTTGTAGAGCGGCAGGACGCGGGGCAGAAGCTTCTCGATGTCCTTGCTGCGATCCTTGGGCGACGGGTGCGTGCTCAGGAACTTGGGCTGCCCGCCCTGATTCGCCTTGTTCATCTTGTTCCACAGCGACAACGCCGCGCGCGGGTCGTAACCGGCGCGCGCCATGAGCTCGAGGCCGATGGTGTCGGCCTCTGATTCCTGGTCACGGCCGAAGGGCAGCTGGAACGTCACCTGGGCGATCATGTTGGCGATATTCGCCGTGCCCTCGCTGACGCCCGTCACCGCCGCCACTCCGGACAGAACCAGCTGCTGCCCATACGCCCGCGAGACGCGTTCGCGCGTGTGTTCGCGCAGCGCATGCGCCACTTCGTGCGCCATCACGGTGGCGAGCTCGGCATCGGTCAGGTCCAGTTCTTCGATGAGGCCGGAATACACCATGATGCGGCCGCCGGGCATGCAATAGGCGTTCAGGTCCTTGGTCTTCTGCACGTTGAACTGCCAGTTCCATCCCGCCGCATCCGCGCGGAAGCTCGGGGTCGCCGCGACGATGCGCTTGGCGATGGTGGTGACACGTGCGAGTTGTGCCTTGTCCGTGTTGAGCACGCCCTTGTCGCGCGCCGCCTTGAGTTCGGCTTCGTACGCCTGTGCGGCACCTTCCTCGATGGTTTCGGCGGGAACCAGCATCTGCTGCTTGCGGTCGACGCCCACGGCGCCGGCACTGGTGGTGCGCACGGACTCGCAGCCCGCGACGAACAAGGTGGCGGCAGCCATAACGCCGACGAAGAGGTTTTTTCGCTTCATGATGAATTAGTCTCGCTTGAATTTGTTTGCGCTAACAACCACCTTTTGCCCGGCGAGAAGTTAGGACGCGCGCGATTTTGTTGCAGGTTTTCTCCTACCGGCAAGTCGCACATAGATAGGACATCGCACTAAGGCCCGGAATTGAGTGTGCCGGCTTGTGAACTCCGTCGCAAAACGTCGTACAAATCACACAGCCGGGCAACGTGACTGAGGGCACAATCTGCGCCGCTTGTCCCAGATATACCAGTGAAAACATAGGCTTCGGGCCGGATGCCCGGGGGGTGTTGATACCGGTGTCATTAGTGTGGGATAAAGCGCGTCGGCGGGACGCTTGTTAGCGGCCGGCGCAATCAATTCACCGTTGAACATGGGTCCAGCGGGGACACACGTCCTGGAGGGGCAAAAATGTCCGAGTCGATCAAATCAGCCGTCAAAAAGGCGGCCTTCCCCAGCGCGAAGGCGCTGACCACCGCCACCGCCATGCTGGCCATCGCCGCCAGCGCGGTCGCACAGGATTCCAATCCGGACGCCATGCCGGAAGGCGCCGAGGCCGTCGAGGAAGTCGTGGTAACCGGTTTCCGCGCGAGCCTCAACAAAGCCATCGAAGCGAAGAAGGCGGAAGCCGGCTCGATCGACATGATCGTCGCCGAAGACATCGCGGATTTCCCTGATTTGAACCTCGCCGAATCGCTGCAGCGCGTGCCTGGCGTCGTGATCGCGCGCGACGCCGGCGAAGGTCGCCAGATCTCCGTGCGTGGCCTCGGTCCGCAATTCACGCGCGTGCGTATCAACGGCATCGAAGCCATGAGCGCGAACGGCAGCACCGACGCGTCGGGCGGCACGAACCGTGGCCGCAATTTCGACTTCAACACCTTTGCGTCGGAGCTGTTCAACAGCATCACCGTGCGCAAGACGGCCTCCGCCGAAACCGAGGAAGGTTCGCTCGGCGCGACCGTCGATCTGCGGACGGGCCGGCCTTTCGATTACGACGGCCTGACCATCGCGGGCGGCCTGCAGCTGGGCTACAACGATCTCAACGAGGAATCGGATCCGCGCGCGACCTTCCTCATCAGCAACACATTCGCCGATGGCAAGTTCGGCGCGCTGCTCTCGGTGGCCTACACCGACCGCAAGTTGTCGGACGACGGCGCCAGCACCGTTCGTTGGCAGACCTCCGGCAATGCCGCCGGCAGCTTCGCTGCGATCAACCCGGCTTTGTACACGGGCCCCATCACGACGGCGCAGCTCAACGGAGCGTTCCGTCCGCGTATCCCGCGCCTGGACAAGTACGAGCACGACCAGCAGCGCATCGGCGTCACGGCTTCGTTCCAGTTCGCGCCCAGCGACGCGACGACGATCAGCCTCGACACGCTGTACGCCAAATTCGACGCCGAGCGAAACGAGATTTTCCTCCAAGCTCCCGTGTTCAGCACGAACGGCGCGAACGGAATCAACGACGTGGACCTGATCGACGGCGAGATCGACTCCACGAACTCGCTCGTCTATGGCGTGTTCAACGATGTCGACATCCGTTCCGAGACGCGTCATGACGAGCTGACCACCGAGTTCACCCAGGTGACCCTCGATGGCAAGCACGCGTTCAGCGATACGTTCTCGATGAATGCCCTGGTCGGCTTCGCCGAGGCCAACCATGAGAACCCCGTGCAGACGACCCTGCTGTTCGACGCCGACAACGTGGATGGCTACAGCTACGACTTCCGCCAGAACCGCCGCGTACCGCTGATCACTTACGGCACCACCGATGTGTCCTCTCCGGCCACCTGGCGCCTCACCCAGATCCGCCTGCGTCCGCAGTCGACGATCAACAGCTTCCAGACGGCGTCGATCGACCTCGAGTGGAGCATGTCGGACGCATGGAAGCTCAAGTTCGGTCCGGACTGGAAGAACTACGTTTACAAGTCGGCAGAACTGCGCCGTGCGGCGGGCGAATCCAACATCCCGACGGTTGCGAACGCCGTCAATGCGCCGGTCAGCTCGTACAGCCACATCGTGAAGTTCCAGGACGGCGGGCTCGGCCTGCCTTCGGGCAGCGTCACGTCATGGCTTGGCCCCGACATGAATGCGGCCGTGGACGCCCTGCAACTGAACGACCCGTCCATCTACCCGATGAGCATCTCCGCCGTGCTGGGCAACAACAACGAGGTCGAGGAAAACGACATCGGTGCCTTCGTGCAGGCGGATTTCGTGCAGGAGATCGGCAGCCGCACGCTGCGCGGCAACGTCGGCGTCCGCTACGTCGAAACCGAGCAGACCTCCAAGGGCTGGGCGGTGGTGAACAGCGTCCCGGTGTTGACGACCGTCGAACGCAAGTATGACGACGTGTTGCCCTCGTTGAACCTCGTGTTCGACCTCAGTGATTCACTGTTGCTGCGCTTCGGCGCCGCCAAGGTGATGACGCGTCCGAACCTCGGCAGCATCACCCCGGGTTCGACGGTGACGGCCTCGGGAAACAACCGCGTCGCGACGATCGGCAACCCGGGTCTCGACCCCTTCCGCGCGAAGGCGTACGACCTGGGCGTGGAGTGGTACTTCGCTCCCGAGTCGATGGTCTCGGTGGCGGTCTTCCACAAGGATGTCGAGTCGTTCGTGCAGACGCTGCGCGATCAGCGCCCGTTCACGGGCAACCCCTACAACCTGCCTGACAGCCTGGCCGTGCAGGCTTGCGGCGGCCAGGGCGGCTGTTCTCCGGATGCGATCTGGGACTTCACGGTTCCGGTCAACACTCCGGGCGGTGATGTCGATGGCTTCGAAGTCAGCTATCAGCAGCCCTTCACCTTCCTCCCCGGTGTCTGGAGCAACTTCGGCACCATCCTGAACTACACGCAGGTGGCTTCGGAGATCGTTTACCAGACGCCCGCGCCGACGGTGCTGGATCCGCTCGCGACCGCCAACGTGAAGGACGACCTCACGGGTCTTTCGAAGGATGCCTACAACGCCACGCTGTACTTCGACAACAAGACGTTCAGCGCCCGCGTGTCGGCGGCCTACCGTTCGGACTACCTGACGACCGTCCCCGGCCGCAATGGCAACGACGTGGAAGGCACGGCGGAGACGATGAACATCGACTTCTCGGCGTCGTACAACATCAACGACAATTTCACCGTTTCGCTCGAAGCGTTGAATCTCACCGACGAAGTGCAGGACCAATGGGTCAGCTCGACCGGCAACCGCCTGTCGTACTACCACCACCAGGGCACGCAGTACTTCCTCGGCGCCCGCTTCAAGTATTGATCTTTAGTTAGAGTCACCCATGGGGGCGGGAGAAATCCCGCCCCCTTTTTTCTGCCGCGATTTCTCGTCCGCGCCGCTTGTTGTGCATGAATTCGGCGCGGCGGCATACTGGCCCGATGAAGCCGCACCCGTTGTCATTGAACCGTCGCCAGATCATTCTCGCCGGCGTCATGACCTCTCTCGCTCACACCAGCCCTTCCGCCCCAGCACCCTTCGTTCAGTCGGGTGACGCCGTCGTCGACCTCTGGCCCGCTGGCGCGCCCGGTGGCGATCGCGTCTCCGTGCGCGAGGAGATCGTCGAGCGCCTGCCCGAAGGCCAGATGCGCGACCGCTTCGCGCAACACGTCACGCGGCCCAATCTCACGCTGTTCAAGCCGAAGACGAAATGGAACGGCGTCACGCTGCTCATCGTTCCGGGTGGCGGCTATGTGCGCGTGGTGATGGACAAGGAGGGATACGAAGCGGCGGAGTGGTTAGCGGAGCGTGGGTTCGCTGCCGCCGTCCTGCGCTATCGACTCCCTGCCGATGGCTGGTCCGCGGGCGCCGACACGCCGGTGCACGATGCAATGCGCGCCATGCGGCTGCTGCGGCATCGCCGGCTGCCCACGGGCGAGTCCGCAATGCGCATCGGCATCATGGGGTTCTCAGCCGGTGGACACCTGTGCGCGCGGCTGATCACCGAGCCCGCGCTGAACTACGCCCGACAGGATGACGCGGACGAGGTTTCAGCGAAGCCTGATTTCGCCGTACTGATGTATCCGGTGATCGCCACCACGGGCGCCGCGGCGCATGCAGGCTCTGCCGATCAGCTGCGCAAGTCGGGAGTCGCGGAACCGGATCT
>JAQSWD010000018.1 GCA_029266835.1 Steroidobacteraceae bacterium | reverse complement strand
ACCAGTTCACGGGCCACGTGCGTGTAGTTGGCGGACAGGTAGTTCGACTGCGCCTGCGTGGAATTCAGCAGCGAGCCGGGCTCGAAGAAGAATTCGATGACCTGGACGTTCGCGGGGAGGCTGTCGGTGCGTACCGCCGCGAGGTAGTCGAGGTCCGGGTAGTTGCCGAATATCCGCTCGGCCAGTGGCCCGATGAAACGGCGCTCGAGGTCGCTGGCGCCGGTGGGCTTGCGCAGGCTGAGCGCGGTGAAGATGGTCAGTTCGAGGGTGGAATCGGCACGCGCGCGCCGGAAGAATTCGTTGGCGATCAGGTTGGGTTTGCCGATGCCCAGCGGCAACGCCAGTACCACCTTGTTTCCCACGCGCCGCAGCGCCTCGTCGACGATTTCCCCGACATCATCAAACACATCCGGCATCCCGCTACACTCTCATTCACCCACACGAGGGTCAATCACACATGAGTCTGAAGAAGCCCGCCCTGGATCCACGATCTCTCGAAGCGCGTTCATCGTCCGGCTACCCGGAGCCCTATCGTTCACGCGTCCTGCCGCGCGAGAAACGAGCGCTGGGGGATGCGCTGGGGCTCAAGACCATCGGCATCAACCAGACCATCCTGCCGCCAGGCAAGGAATCCTCGATGCGCCACTGGCACACGCACGAGGAAGAGTTCGTGTACGTGTTGAGCGGTGAGGTGGTGTTGATCACCGACGCGGGCGAGCAGGTGCTGAAGGCCGGCATGTGCGCGGGGTTTCCCGCCTGCGATGACGCGCGCAAGGGCGATGGTCATCAACTCGTCAATCGCAGCGACCAGGCCGCGGTGTATCTCGAGGTGAGCAACCGCGACCCGCGGGATACGGCGCACTACTCGGACGTGGACCTGTTGTTCCACGGCGTGAACGCGGCGGTGCGCTTTACGCGCAAGGATGGTTCGGCTTTCTGAACGGGGCGAACCGCTAGTGAAGCGTGCGGGTAGGTGGCTCGATCCGGTTCATCGGGATGACCGTGGCCTCGCCGGCGATGGTTCGGCACCGCCACAAAACGAAGCGTTGGGCTCCCATGGCGCTCATCGCTTCGGCCACGGCGCGGTGATCGAACCCCGGTAGTTTGGCCAGGTGCGACAGGAGGTCGTGCCTCACCGCCAGGTTCTGCGTGACCAGCACTCCGGACTTGCCCGAGCCAGCCAGCACGTAGAAGTATTCGTCCGGTGCCGCGGCGTTCTGGCCCACCACCATCGACACCTCGCGGAGGTCATCCCAGCGCACGTATTCATTCTGGCCGCGCGCGAGCTTGCGCAGGATGCCCTCGTCGGTGATCTGCAGCTGGTCACCGCTCTTGCGCAGCTCCCAGGTGAGCAGCAGCGGTTCGATCAGGAAGATGAGGAAGAAGGTGAGGGCGAGGCCTGGCAGCCACCAGCTGGTGCGGCCCACGAACGCGGGATAGAACGACAGCAGCGCGACGGACAGCGACACCGCCATCCACACGCGGCGCATGGTGGAAAAAACGACCGCTGGTCTCATGTCGATGCCTTTACGAGTGTGACCTTGTACTGGAGCTTCACATCGTCGCCCACGGACTCCGTGGATTTCCAGTCGCCCTGGCCGACACCGAAATCCAGCCGCTTGATCGCGGTTTGCCCGCTGAGCTCGAAACCGTTCGCCGTGGGCTTGAGCGTCAGCGGCAGGCGCAGATCCCTGCTCAGGCCCCGGATCGTGAGCCTGCCCACGGCTTCGAGACCGCCCGCGGCATTGCGCGCCAGGGATTTCGCCACGAAGGTCGCCGCGGGAAAGGCCTTCGCGTCGAACAGGTCGGTGGTCTTGAGCGCGTCATCGCGCTCGGCGTCCTGCGTATCCAGCGAATCGATCATCACGCGTACCAGTAGCGTGCTCTGGGCCAGGTTGGATTCGTCGTACTGCAGCTCGGTGGCGAAGGTCTTGAAATGACCGGTGCTGGCGGCATCGAGTTGCGTGAAGGTGAACGCCAGGCTGTTGCCCGACGCGGCCTGTACGTACCTGGCGGGCGCGGCCGATGCGCTGCCCGCGAGCAGAGTCAGCATGGCGATGGCAATGTAGTTAGTCATGGCGGGCTCCGCCGAAGGGCAGCATGCGCTTCAGCACGTCGTTCTTGTCGATGAAGTGGTGTTTGAGCGCGCCGGCGATGTGCAGCAGCGCCACGCAGACCAGCGCGTTGAACATCGCGCCGTGCAGGTCATGCGTGAGCTCGTACAGCGGTTTGTTCGCGGCCACGAGGTCGGGAAACTGGTAAAGGCCGAACCAGCTCACGGGGAAATTGCGCGCCGAGGACATCAGCCAGCCGGACAGGGGCATGGCGAAGATGAGCCCGTACAGCATCACGTGCGAAATCGTGGCCAGCCGCCGCTCCCAGGTTCTGGTGACGCCATCGAGCGTGGGAACGGGATTCACCCATCGCCACACTAACCGGATGATGGCGAGCGCGAGAATGGTCATGCCGAACGATTTGTGCCAGGCGATTGCCTGGAGTTTCGCCGCGCCCAGCGGCAGGTTGTCGGCGCGCGACGCGATCACCCACTGCGTGATGATCAGCAGCGCGATCAGCCAGTGCAGCGCCTTGGATATCGCTCCCCAGGAGCGGGATGTGTTGCGGAAATTCATGCCTTTGAGCTACCTGCCGTCAATTCAATGGAGAGGGGAACCCTCATGAGTATGTCGCCGAGCAGCCGCAGGTTCCCGTATCGCCCCTGGTTGGCAGGCCTGTTCTTATGGGGGCTGTGGGGTTGCCAGACAAGCCCTCCTCCGGCGCCCGCGCCGACTCCGGTGCCCGAACAGCGCGGCATTCCCGCCGGGGCGGTCGAATACCAGGTAGTTCCCGAGGAATCGCTGCTGCAGATCCTGGTGTATCGCGGCGGCGCCATGGCGCGTCTCGGGCATAACCACGTCATCGCTTCGCATCATCTCGGGGGCGAAGTGCAGGTGACGGGGGACCTGACCGCCACGCGCTTCGAGATCCGCGTACCGGTCACCGAGCTGACCATCGATGAGCCGGCCATGCGCGAAGATGCGGGCCCGGACTTCCCGGCCGGGGTGCCGCAGAGCGCGCGTGAAGGCACGCGCAAGAACCTGCTGTCGGAGGCGCTCTTGGACGGCGCTAACTACCCGGAGATAGTGCTGCGCGCCACCGACGTGGTGGCGGCCGGCGAGGGGTTCGACGTAGGCGTGCAGATCACACTCAAGGGACAGGTGCGCAACCTGCGCGTGCCGGTCCGGATCGAGCGCAAGCAAGGCACGCTGATCGCCCGCGGCGAGTTCCCGCTCAAGCAGTCGGATTTGGGTCTGAAGCCCTTCAGCATCGCGATGGGCACGCTGGTCGTGCTCGACGAGATGAAGATCCGCTTCGCGATCTCCGCCCGCGAAATGGGGTCACTGCCCACTTCCTAGCAAGAGGGGTCAGGCCCCGGTGTCGGCCTCGAATCGAATCGGGTCGGACCTGCCCGCAGGTCCGACCCCGTCATCCAGCAAATGGGGAGTGACCCCATTTCCGTCACTTCCATTTCCGTCACTTCGATAGTTCGGCGAGCAGCGCGGTCGCGCCGTACACCTTGGTCAGCGCCTCCTTCATGATGGCCGGATGCACGGCCACGGCGCGGTTCTTCTCGGTGTCGAACCAGTACGAACCGGAAATGCTGTGGATGTTGCCGTCGAACAGCAGGCCCACGACCTCGCCCTTGGCGCTGATCAGCGGGCTGCCGGAGTTGCCGCCGACGATGTCGCTGTTGGTGGCCAGGTTGAACGGCGTGTCCAGGTTCAGCTTGTCCTTCACCTTGAGCCAGCTGTCCGGCACCTTGAACGGCTCGGCGCCGGTGGCACGTTCGAACACGCGGGCCAACTTGGTGAACGGCTCGAGCTGCTTGCCGTTCTCCACCCACGCGCCCACCGTGCCCCAGTTGAGGCGCAGCGTGAACGTCGCGTCGGGATATACGCTGGTGCCCAGCACCGCGAACCGCGCCTTGGCGATCTTCTCGGACGCCAGCTCCATGGGCGCCTCGACGCGATCTTCCCAGTCCTTGCGGATCCTGCGGGCCTCGGGCTCGATGGCGCGCGCCAGCTGAATCAGCGGATCGTCGGAGGCCGCCACCGCGGCCGCGCCGCCCTTCCACAACGCGAGCCGAGCGGCCGGATCGGCCAGCTTCGTACCGGCGACCAGCCGCTTCGCGAGCTCGGCCGGTGATTCCTTGGCCAGAAGCTGGCGTACGACCGGGTGATCGGGACCTAACCACTCACGCATGCGTTCGAAGCCGAACGTCAGGCGCAGGGTTTCGAGCTCGGGATAGGTAGGCACCGCGGCGCCGAGCTGCTGTTCGATGCGCGGCAGCGCGGCGTCCGTGAACTCGCGGAACCGTTCTGCATTGGGCTTGGAGCGCTCCTCGGCGCCTCGCACGAGCGCGCGCGCCCAGGTGATCAGGCGGCCCTGGAAGCCGGCGTTGTTCTCGATGAACGTGTATGGATAGAACACGCCACGCTTCACCGACTCCGCGCGCGCGATGTCCGCCCAGGGGTCGCCGACTTTGGCGCGCAAGTCCGCGCTGGCGGCCACCTGCTTCTTGAGGTTGTCCTCTTCGGCCTGCTTGCGCGCGAACAACGCATCTTCGTGCAGCGCATCCAGCTGCTTGCGGCGCACCTTGATGGAATTCTCGATGCCATTGAGCTGGTCGGCCGTGATGCGCGCATTGGTGGGGTTCTCCGCCGAGAACTGGATGTAGCGGCCGCGCAGCTCGGAATAACGCAGCAGCCAGTTCGGCAGCTCGTAGTTGCGCTGCGCCTGCAGCTCCGTCACCGTGAGCAGGCGATCGGTGGAGCCGGGATGGCCCGACACGAACACCGGGTCGCCGGCAGCGGGGCCCGCGAAGTTGATCTTCAGGTGGTTAGGTGTCCTCACCGGTTTGCCGGCGGCGTCGTAGACGCGCAGGATGCCCATGTCCAGGCACCAGCGCGGGAACTGGAAGTTGTCAGGGTCGCCACCGAAGGCGGCGATGTCGCCTTCGGGTGCGAACACGATGCGCACGTCGGTGTAGCGCTGGTACTGGTACATCCAGTACTGGCCACCTTCGTAGAGCGTCACGGCCTGGCACTTGCGCTTGCTCGACTTCTCGCAATCGGACTCGAGTTGCGTGAGCGTCTGCTTGCGCGCTTCGTTCGCGGCCATCTCGTCCTTGCCCGCGACGGCGGCGCCGATCCTGGCGGTCACGTCTTCCATCCCCACCAGCACGTCGGCCACCTGGGTCTGGCACCTCTTTTCATCGGAAGGCTTGGTGGCGAGGAAGCCGTCTTCCACCAGGCTCTTTTCCTTGGACGAAAGCTCCGCGAGGCAGGACTCCACGCAATGGTGATTCGTGAGCATCAATCCATTGCCGGAAACGAATGAGGCCGTGCAATTGCTCAGGCGCACGGTGGCCAGGCGCACGCGATCCAGCCAGGCCTGGTCGAGCCTGGTCTTGAGCGCCGAGTTCGCCTTGTCGAAGGGAAAGCCGTGAAAGGTCCACATGCCTTCATCGGCATGCACGGAGGAACAGAGAAGCACCAGCAGCGCGGACGCCGCCGCGGTCATGGATCGCGTCATGGGAAAGACTCCGTTGTTCTGGGTGCCGCCGCCCATGGGATGGCCGCGGTGTTGTGGCGATTATCACCGATTTTGGCCACATTCGCGGCCGTGCGCCTACCCGGGCGCCGCGCATCGCTGTCGTTTCGGCGCGCCCCGCCGGGGCCGGGCGTCCGTGCCATCATGGGGCGACGTGAACGAGCCCACCCCAGACCACGGGCGACTCGCCGGCATCCGCCTGGCGCCCGGGTACTTGCCGCGCCACGCGCTCATCTATCTATATGCGGCCTTCATCACCGTGGGCCTGTTGGCCTTCGTCAGTTTCTTCCAGGCCTGGCTGCTGAACGTGAACCTGAGGCTGCCCGAGCACCTGCAGGGCCGCACGGTTTCCGCGCTGAACTTCGCCAACGAACTCGTGGCGCTGGCGCTGGTGGCGCCCTTCGGGGCGTTGGCCGACAAGATCGGCCGCCGCCCTGTCTACGCCTTCGGTTTCCTGTGGCTGGCGGCGGGGTTCCTGCTGTATCCGCTGGCGCGGACGGTGCCGCAGCTCACGGGCTGCGCGTTGTTCTTTTCGGTGGGCGTGGCTGCGGTCGGCACCATGTTAGGCACCGTGCTGGCCGACACGCCGGCGGAGTCCTCCCGCGGCCGCTTCGTGGGAGTGGCCGGGTTTTTCCAGGGATCGGGGGCGGCAGTGCTGATCCTGGTGCTGGCGCATCTGCCCAAATGGCTGCAGGACGCCGGCGTCGAGGAAATGCGCGCGGGCGCGATCACCCTGTGGCTGGCGTCGGCGCTGTGCGCGGTGTCCGCGGTGGTGGTGTTCGCCGGCCTGCGCCGTGGCACGCCCAGCGACTCCGCGGCTGCACTGCCGCTTCGGCGCATTGTCGTCCAAGGCCTGGCCGCGGCGCGCGGCAACCGGCGCATCTGGTTCGCCTATCTACTGCAATTCGGTTCGTTCGGCGACCGCGTGGTGCTGGGCACGTTCCTTTCGCTGCGGCTGCAGCAGGCCTGGCTGGACAAAGGCGTGGGCATGGCCGACGCGGCGGACCGGGCGCGCTGGCCCTTCGTCGCCGCGATGATCGCCGGGCTGATCACCGCGCCGGTGGTGGGCGCGCTGCTCGATCGCGTCGACCGCGTGCGGGTCGGCGTCGTCGCCATGGCACTGGCCGCGCTGGCTTACACCTTGTGCGGGTTCATCGACGACCCGACGCAGGATCTGCTGCTGGCCGCCGTCGCCGTACTGCTCGGCATGGGCCAGATCGCCGCGATCATCGCCGGGCAGACCTTGTTAGGGCAGGAGGCGCCGCGCGACGTGCGCGGCGCGGTGTTCGGCCTCGCTGGCATCTGCGCCTCCGCGGCCATCCTGTTCACCAATGCCTTGGGTGGCTGGCTCTATGACTCGGTATCGAAGGGTGGGCCTTTCTTCCTGCTGGCCGGCGTGAACCTGGCGATCTTCGTGTTCGGCCTGCGGCTGACCCGCCGCGCGGAGGTCAGTCGATCGACGTGATCAGCAGCAGCGCCGTACCTTCGGGCGCGCGCAGCAGGGCGCTCTGGCGCGGATCCAGACCGCGCGGCAGGTCTTCGGCCAGTTCCACGCCCAGCGCTTTCAGCCGCTCGATGCGTTCGCCCATGTCCGCCTCGGCGAACACCAGCATGGGCTGGTCGAGCGTGCGCGGGCGATGCACGGCCAGGTCGATGTGGTCACTGGTCATGGACATGCGGACATAGGGCTCGTCCGATTCGCCCAGCGCCACGAAGCCCAGCGGCTCCCAGAACTCGCGCATGCGCTCGAAGTCCGCAGAGGCGATGCTGAACTCGGCGAAATCGCCGCACAGTGATGTGACGCCATGTTCGGCGTTGCTGGAAAAATGCGTGGGGGCTTCCTGCACGCGCACTGGCTGGCCGGCGGGATCGAGAAACCCGAATTCGTTGAACGAGTCGTCACCGACCCGCTTCCAGGCGATCTCGACGCCCAGCTTCCCGATCACGTGCGAGTGCTGCGCGACACCCGGATGGACGTACGTGATCACCGGCGAGGGAAACTTGAACTGGTGAAGGCCGATGAACAGTTTGCCGTCGGTCATGACGCCATAAGGATGCGGCCACGTATCGGTGGTGCCGCAGTGGCTGAAACCCAGCCGCTCATAGAAGGCGACCGAATCGGCGATGTCCGCCGTCTCGACGCTGATTTCGTGGAACTTCCCTAGCACTGGCGCGCGAGTTTACGCAGGAACTCGCGCGCTGCCTATGCGCGCGATGTCAGATACCGCCCACGCATACGTACTTCATCTCAGTGAACTCCAGGATCCCGTACTTCGAACCTTCGCGACCGATACCGCTTTCCTTGACACCGCCGAATGGCGCCACCTCCGTGGAGATGAGGCCGGTGTTCAGGCCGACGATGCCGTACTCCAGTGCCTCGGTGACGCGCCAGGAGCGGGCCAGGTCCCTGGTGTAAAGATAGGCGGCGAGGCCGAATTCGGTGTCATTGGCCAGGCGGATGGCTTCCTCGTCGGTGTCCACGCGAAACAGCGGCGCGACGGGCCCGAAGGTTTCCTCGCGCGCCAGCGTCATCTTCGTCGACACGTCGGTGAGCACGGTGGGTTCGTAGAACGTGCCGCCCAATGCGTGCCGCTTGCCACCGGTGACCACCTGGGCGCCTTTCGACTGCGCATCCGCGATGTGCGCCTCCACCTTTTTGAGGGCCTTCTCGTCGATGAGCGGGCCCTGGTCGGTTTCGCCTTTGAGCCCGTCGCCCACGCGCAGCTTTTTCACGGCCTCGGTGAGCTTGGCGGTGAAGGCATCGTAGATGCCGGACTGCACGATGAACCGGTTGGCGCAGACGCAGGTCTGGCCGGTGTTGCGATACTTGCTGGCGATGGCCCCGGCCACGGCGGCATCCAGGTCGGCGTCGTCCAGCACCAGGAAGGGTGCGTTTCCGCCGAGTTCCAGGGCCACCTTCTTGACCGTGCCCGCGCACTGCGACATGAGTAGTTTGCCCACCGGCGTCGAGCCGGTGAACGAAAGCTTGCGCACCTTGTCGTTGCCGGTGAACTCACCGCCGATGGCCACGGCGTCACCGGTGACCACGTTGAACACGCCGGGTGGAATGCCGGCGCGATGCGCGAGCTCGGCCATGGCGAGCGCGGAGAATGGCGTCTGCGGCGCCGGCTTCACGACGATGGGACAACCCGCGGCGATGGCGGGTGCGGCTTTGCGCGTGATCATGGCGGCCGGGAAATTCCACGGCGTGATCGCCGCGACCACGCCGATGGGCTGCCGCAGCACCAGGATGCGCTTGTCAGCCTGGTGGCCGGGGATCACATCGCCATACACGCGTTTGCCTTCCTCGGCGAACCATTCGATGAACGAAGCGGCATAAGCGATCTCGCCTTTTGACTCCGCCAGTGGCTTGCCTTGCTCGGCGGTCATGATGACGGCGAGATCCTGCTGGTTGGCCAGCATGAGATCGAACCACTTGCGCATGACGCGCGCGCGTTCGCCGGCGGTTTTCCGCGACCACGCCGGCAGCGCCGCATGCGCGGCTTCGATGGCGCGCCGGGTTTCCGCGGCGCCCATGTCGGGGACGGCGCCCAGCGCTTCGCCGCTGGCCGGGTTGCGGATGCCGGTAGTTTGGCCGGAATCCGCGGCCGTCCACGTTCCGTTGATGAACCCTTGCTCCTTCCAGAGCGACGCGTCGGTGAGCTTGATCATTTGCTTGCGAACCTCTCGGCGATGAATGCCAGCGACCTTTCGCGGGCGAGCTGCGCGCTCGCCGCGTCGTAGGTGCCGCGATCCTCGCAATTGAAACCGTGATCCGCGGGATACAGGTGGAAGATGCCGTCGGGATCCGCAGCGCGGATGCGATCGATGTCGCCCGCCGGGATATGCGGGTCCTTCTCGCCGAAGTGATACATCACCGGCCGCCGCGGTGACTTGGCCAGGTGATCCTTGATCTGCCCGCCGTAGTAGGCGATGGCGCAGGAAACCGGCAATTCGCAGGCGGCGAGATACGCCAGCGTCCCGCCCCAGCAGTAACCCACGACCGCGACACGCCCCGCGTGTTTCACCACATTGATGGATGCCGCCAGGTCCAGCATCGACTTCTCTTTCGGGATCTGCAGCCGGTAGCCACGGCCTTCCTGGACTTCCTTCTCCGAATAACCCAGCTCGATGCCGCGACGGATGCGGTCGAACAAACAAGGCGCGATGGTGACGTAACCCTGCGCCGCGTAGTCATCGGCCACGCGTCGGATGTGGCGGTTCACGCCGAAGATTTCCTGCGCGATGACCACGGCGCCACGCGCGCCCGCGGGGGCGGGCGAAAGCCAGGCGTTGAACTCATGGCCATCACGCGCCATGAGAGTGGTGAATTCACCCATGCGGGTGACTCCTGCAGTAGATTGCGGTGAGAGGACGCCATTGTGCCACCGGGGGACGGCCTCGCCTCTCCCTCGAAGGTAATAATGCGGCCATATCCCCTGTAGGGCGAAGATGGGACGAAGACAGATGTGAGGGTCATTTCATGAATATCCAGCCGCTTCTCACCCGCGTGTTGGTCATCTGGTTTCTGGGAACATTCGCGGCGGGGCTTCATGCCGCCGAATCGCTTGCCGAGCTCACCGAGCAGGTACGGGCCACGGAAATCGCTTTCGCGAAGACACTGGCGGATCGGGACATCCGAAAATTCACGGCCATGCTCGCGCCCGACACGATCTGGCTGGGCAACGAGCCGCTACGCGGCCGTGCGGCCGTTGTCGAGCGCTGGAAGGGCTATTTCGAAGGTCCGAATCCGCCATTCTCGTGGGCGCCCGAACTCGTGGAAGTACAGGATGGCGGCAAGCTCGCGCTGACCACCGGCCCGGTGTTCGATCCGGAAGGCAAACGTATCAGCATATTCACCTCGATCTGGCGGCGTGAGGCTTCGGGAGAGTGGAAGGTCATCTTCGATCGTGGTTGCCTGGTGTGCCAGGCCTGCCAGAGTGGCGCCAGGCCGGACCAGCCCGCCGCCAGGGCAGGTAGTTAGACAGACGCCGGACCCCACGGCACGACGCGCAGGCCGCCGGTTGCAACACCGTGATCCGCGGGCTACTTTACCGTCGTTCTCGAATGAAAATGGTTTTCATGGGAGAACTTCCACGGCAAACGGGGCGGCGCGGATTCCATGGTCACACGCAGGACTGCACTGAAGAGCGGCATGGCGCTGGGCGCAATCGCGGCTGGCGCATTGCGCGGCAATACGTTCGGGCAGGAAGGCGCCGGCAGCGCGGCACGCAACCCGCTGCGTCTCTGGTACCGCCAGCCGGCTGAGCTCTGGACCGAAGCGCTGCCCATCGGCAATGGCCGTCTCGGCGGCATGATCTTCGGCGGCGTGGCGCGCGAACGCCTGCAGCTCAACGAGGACACGCTGTATGCGGGCGGGCCCTACGACCCGTCGAATCCCGAAGCGCTTGTCGCGCTGCCACGCGTGCGTGAGCTCATCAATGCCGGAAAATATCGCGAGGCGCAGAACCTGGCGCAGGAAAAGATGATGGGGCGGCCCATGCGCATGCCGTCATACCAGACCGTCGGCGATCTCATGCTGGGCTTCGGCGCGTCATCGATGTGCGAAGACTACGTGCGCGATCTCGACCTCGATCGCGCGCTGGGAGGCGTGCGGTATCGACAGGATGGCGTGACGTTCCGCCGTGAGTATTTCGCTTCACCGGTGGACCAGGTGCTGGTCATCCGCGTCACCGCCGATCGCGCCGCCGCGGTGGATTTCCGCGCCAGCTTCGAAACACCCATGCCGGGCGCGGTGAGGGTCGAAGACGGAATGCTCGTGCTGTCCGGTGCCAATACTTCGCAACAAGGCATTCCGGCGGGGCTGCGCTACGAGGCACGGGTCAAGCTGATCCCACAGGGTGGCTCGCTGGCGAGCGATGAAGGTGCGCTATCGGTAACGGGCGCGGACTCGGTGCTGGTGCTGGTCGCCATGGCGACCAGCTTCAAGCGCTTCGACGACGTGAGCGGGGACCCGGCGCCGATCACGCGCGCTCAGCTCGCGGCAGCGTCGGGCAAGAGCTTCGACCAGCTCTTCGCCGCGCATCTGAGCGAACACCAGCGCCTGTTCCGGCGTGTCACGCTGGACCTGGGCTCCACGGCCGCGGCCGATCTGCCCACCAACGAGCGCATCCGGCAATCCCAGACCAGCGACGATCCGCAACTCGCCGCCCTGTATTTTCAGTACGCGCGCTACCTGCTCATCTCCTGTTCAAGGCCGGGCACACAGCCCGCGAACCTTCAGGGGTTGTGGAACGACAAGGTCTCCGCCCCCTGGGGCTCGAAGTACACCATCAACATCAACACCGAGATGAACTACTGGCCGGCAGAACCGGCCAATCTACCCGAGTGCGTGCAGCCGCTCGTCGCGCTGGTCAGGGACCTGGCGGTCACGGGAGCGCGCACCGCGCGCGTGAACTACGGCGCGCGCGGCTGGGTCGCCCATCACAACACCGACCTGTGGCGCGCCACGGCGCCCATCGATGGCGCCCACTGGGGCATGTGGCCCACGGGCGGCGCATGGCTGTGCAAACACCTCTGGGACCATTACGACTACTCGCGCGACCTCGCCTTCCTCGCCGACGTCTATCCACTGATGAAGGGCGCGGCGGAGTTCTTCCTCGACACACTGGTGCCGGATCCTTCGGGCAGATACCTGGTCACCAGTCCCTCCATCTCTCCGGAGAACCTGCATCCGTTCGACGCGGCGGTTTGCGCCGGACCGGCCATGGACAGCCAGATCCTGCGCGACCTGTTCGACCACTGCATGCGCGCCTCGACGCTGCTGGGCGTCGATGCGGAATTCCGCGGCGACTGCGCCGCGAAACGCGCCAAACTACCGCCTGACCAGGTGGGCAAGGCCGGGCAGCTGCAGGAATGGCTGGAGGACTGGGACATGCAAGCGCCCGAACGCGACCACCGGCATGTCTCGCATCTCTACGCGCTGTTCCCCAGCGAGCAGATCACGGTGCGCCGCACGCCGGAACTGGCGGCGGCGGCAAGGAGATCGCTGGAGTTGCGCGGTGATCTGTCCACCGGCTGGGCCATCGCCTGGCGCATCAACCTCTGGGCGAGGCTGCGCGAAGCCGAACACACGCATGGCGTGATCAAGCTCCTGCTGGATCCGTCGCGCACTTACCCGAACATGTTCGACGCGCACCCGCCATTCCAGATCGACGGAAATTTTGGCGGCGCCAATGGCATCGCGGAGATGCTGCTCCAATGCGTCGACGGCGAGATCGAACTGCTGCCCGCGTTGCCGCGCGCCTGGCCCGCCGGTTCGGTGCGGGGCCTGCGCGCGCGCGGGGGCTTCGAGGTGGACATCGAGTGGCGCGATGGCGAGTTGATTACGGCGCAGCTGCGGGCGGCCGTCAACAACGAAGCGCGGCTTCGCTACCGCGACAAGCTGGTCAGGCGCGGGTTGCGCAAGGGCGAACGTCGAACTCTGCGCGCCGCCGATTTCCGCTAGCTGCGGCGCATGGCCACCGACTACCCGGTCACCCTGGCGATCCGCGTGCTTCGCCAGAACGGGGTGGAATTCACGCCATACCTCTACGCGTACGAGGCGCGCGGCGGTACGCGCGTGTCCTCCGAGCAGCTGGGCGTGGACGAACACGCGGTGATCAAGACGCTCATATTCGAGGACGAAGCGAAGAAGCCGATGTGCATCCTGATGCACGGCGACCGCGAAGTGTCGGCCAAGAACCTGGCGCGGCAGATCGGGTGCAAGAGCGTGTCCCCTTGCGCGCCGGAAGTGGCGGACCGGCATTCCGGCTACCAGGTGGGTGGCACCTCGCCCTTCGGACTCAAGCGCGCCATGCCCATCTACTGCGAAAAGTCGATCGAAACGATGCCGCGCATCTACATCAACGGCGGCGCGCGCGGATTCCTCGTCGGGCTCGAGCCGAAGGATCTGTTTCGCGTGCTGAAGCCGACGTCCGTGGACGTGGCCATCAGCTGACCGCGCGCGTGACCTTGTTGTCGAGCGTGCCGAAGATGTTGTGGCCCTGCTCGTCGCGCATTTCGATGGACACGCGATCGCCGAACTTCAGGAACGGCGTGCGCGCGCTGCCCGACTCGATCTGCTCCAGCGTGCGCCTTTCCGCGAGGCAGCTGCTGCCGCGGCTGCGGTCGTAGTTCGACACGGTGCCCGAACCGATGATGGCGCCAGCGCCCAGCCGCCGCGTCTTCGTGACGTGCGCGATGAGCTGCGAGAAGTTGAACGTCATGTCGACGCCGGCCTCGGGCCGGCCGAATTCCTGGCCATTGATGCGGCTCAGCAAAGGCAGGTGCACGCGCGAATCGCGCCAGGCGCCGCCCAGCTCGTCCGGTGTGACCACCACGGGCGAGAACGAAGTGGCGGGCTTGGCCTGGTAGAAGCCGAAGCCCTTGGCGAGCTCGCCCGGAATCAGGCCGCGCAACGACCAGTCGTTGACCAGCGCGATGAGCTTGATGTGCGATGCCGCCGCATCGACCGTGGTGCCCATCGGCACGTCGTCGGTGATCACGGCCACCTCGGCTTCGAGATCGATGCCCCAGGACTCGTCGGCGAATGGCACGTCGTCATGGGCGCCTAACAAGTCGTCCGAGCCGCCCTGGTAGACCAGCGGGTCGGTCCAGAAGGATTCCGGCATCTCGGCGCCGCGCGCCTTGCGCACCAGCTCGACATGGTTCACGTAGGCGCTGCCGTCCACCCAGTGAAACGCGCGTGGCAACGGCGCGGCGCATTGCGTCGGGTCGAAGGGCATCACGTCGGCATTCGAGGTGTTCATCTCGAGCATGGCGGCGCGGTCCGCGAGGCGAGGAGACACCAGCGCCCATTCGTCCAGCGCCGCCTGCAGCGTGGGCGCGATTCCGGGCACCAGCAGGCAGCGCGTGAGATCCCGGCTCACCAGCGCGAGGCGTCCATCGCGGCCGCCGCGCTTGAGGGTCGCGAGTTTCACGCCGGTGATTTCCAGCTGTCGATGTAGCCGGCCCACTCGACGCTGGTGGCGGCCGGCGAGACCTCCAGCGCATCGCGCGTGTCGATCATCACCGCGTATTCATCGGTGGCTGGCTTGCTCTGCGTGAGGACGTTCTTGAGCGCCTTCGGGTGCGGCCCATGCGTGAATCCCGCGGGATGCAGCGTGATCATTCCCGGGTGGATGTTGTCGCGGCTGAAGAAATTCCCCGCGTGATAAAACAATACTTCGTCGTAGTCGTCGTTGTTGTGGAAGAAGGGCACCTTGATCGCGCCCGGATCGGTTTCGAAAGGGCGAGGCACGAAGCTGCAGACCACGAAGCGATCCGACACGAAAGTGGTGTGCGCGGAGGGCGGAAGATGGTAGCGATGGCTCATCAGCGGACGCAGGTCGCGCAGGTTGATGCGCGCGACCGCCAGATCGCCATGCCAGCCCACGGCATCCAGCGGATTGAATGGATAGGTGACCGTCGACACCGCGCCGCGCCGCTTGATTTCCAAGCGCCACGCGGTCTCCTCCTGTTGCGCCTTGAACGCTTCGTCGATGCGCGGCGTGTCCAGCATGGCCGCATCGAAAATGGCGTGCGGGCCGACCAGCCCCTTGTCAGGCAGGCGATAGGAGTTGTTGGTGGCCTCGATGAGCAGCGCCGCCAGCGGCGTGGCGCATTCCACCCGCCACATGGTGCCGCGCGGAATCAGGATGTAGTCGCCGGCCGCGAAGGTCAGGTGGCCATAGTCGCAGAAGAACTCGCCGCTGCCGGCATGAACGAACAATAGTTCGTCGCCGTCCGCATTACGCGCCAGCGCCGGCATGCGTTTCTCGCACCGCCAGAAGCGGACGCGCACCGAGGCGTTGTGCAGCAGCTCCGTCGCGGACCACGGCGATTCATGGCGGTCGGCGAGCCTGGTGCAGTCAAAGGCGTGGGGGCGCAGTGGCCCTTCGAAATCCACCCAGCCCGTGGGCGGGTGGCGATGATAGAGATGAGCCGCGGGCCCGAAAAACCCTTCCTTGCTGATCTCGCGTTCATAGGTGCCTTCCGGCAGGTCGGCATGCGCCTGGCGCGAAGCCTGGCCTTCGACCTTCGGGAAATGGACGTACCGCTTCATGCGGCCAATTTAGTTTCAAATGAAACCAATGGGAAGGCCCATGGCCTTCCGGGGCGCGGAGTGCCCTCAGGCCTTCTCCAGGATCGCCACGACGCCCATGCCACCCGCGGTGCACACGGAAATGAGCCCACGCCTGGCGGTGGGTGATTCCGACAACTGCTTCGCCAGCGACGCGACGATGCGCGTGCCCGTGGCGGCGAAGGGGTGGCCAATGGCCACACTGGAGCCATTCACGTTGAGTTTCGAGCGGTCGATGCTGCCCAGCGGCCGGTCCAGGCCCAGGCGCTCCCTGCAGTAGTCGGGTGATTCCCAGGCCTTGAGCGTGCACAGCACCTGCGCCGCGAATGCCTCGTGGATCTCGTAGAAATCGAAATCCTGCAGGGTGAGGTTGGCGTCCTTGAGCATGGCGGGAACGGCGTAGGCGGGCGCCATCAGCAGCCCTTCCTTGCCGCCCACGTAGTCCACGGCCCACTGCTTGCTGAAGCTGAACCACGCGAGGATGGGCAGGTTGCGCGCGCGCGCCCATTCTTCGCTGGCCAGCAGCACGGCCGACGCGCCGTCGGTGAGCGGCGTGGAATTGCCCGCGGTCAGCGTGCCAAGGCCGCTGCGGCGGTCGAAGGCGGGCTTGAGCGAGGCGAGTTTCTCCACCGTGCTGTCGGCGCGCACGTTGTTGTCCATTTTCAGGCCCTGGTACTCGCTAACTACCAGGTCGCTGAAGAAACCTCGGGCCCAGGCCTTGCCCGCATTCACATGCGAGAGGTTGGCGAGTTCGTCCTGGTCGGCACGCGCGATCTTCCAGGTCTTGGCCATCTGCTCGCAGTGCTCGCCCATCGACAGGCCGGTGCGCGGCTCGAGCACGCCGGGCATCACCGGCTTGAAATGCCGCGGACGAATCGAGAAGAAAGGTTTGATGCGCTGCCCCAGCGAACGGCCGCGATAAGCGCGCAGCAGGATCTGCTGGTACTCGCGCGGATACACGATGGGCGGGTCGCTGACGGTGTCGAAGCCACCGGCGATGCCGGCGTCGATCTGGCCCAGCGCGATCTTCATCGCGATGGAGATGGCGGCATCGAGGCCCGTGCCGCAGGCGCGCTGCATGTCTATGCCCGGAGTCGCCGGGTCGAGTCCCGATGACAACACGCACTCGCGCACGAGGTTGAAATCCTTGGAATGCTTGAGCACCGCGCCGCCGGTGACGTCGCCCAGCCTTTCCCCGGCGATGCGGCACTTCGCTACCAGCGCCTGCAACACCGCGGTGAACATGTCCTGGTTGCCGACCTTGGAGTACGCGCCGTGGCCGCGCGCGAACGGGACGCGCATTCCGCCGACTACTGCGACGCGACGAACCTGGGATCCAACGAGCATGGGGGAAACTCCGCCTGTTCTTTCGGACGATTCTTTCGGACGATTCTTTCGGACTGGGGCTTTCGGGCTAGGATGCCACGCGCTCGCGCGGTTCGTCGATGCGACGCGGCGCTTCGGCGCGGGCGACCGGGCCCAGCCATATGGCCTGTTACCATCCGGGGCATGAAGAAATACGCTTTTCTGACGGTGCTGACGTTGCTCACCGCCTGCGCTTCGGCCCCCAGCGCGCGCGGGCCCGATGCCGCGCTCAATGCGCTGGTCGAGGAGTACTTCGACGTTCAGCTCGAGCTGTCTCCCCTGAACGCCACCGCCATCGGCGATACGCGCTATGACGACAAACTCGATGAAACCACCAGCCCGGGCTTCCGCGAGAAGGAGCTCGGCATCCAGCGTGCCTTCCTCGATCGCGCGCGGCGCATCGACGCCACGAAGCTGTCGCCTTCGGCCCGCATCACCTGGGAGATCTTCGTCGGCGAGCGCGAGCTGGCGCTGGCGGGGCAGAAATTCCCGGAAGAGCTGATGCCCTTCAACCAGATGGGCGGCCTGCCCATGACCCTCGCGATGTTCGGGTCGGGTTCGGGCCCGCAGCCCTTCGGCACTGCGCGGGACTACGACCGATTCCTCGCCCGCGTGCGCGAGTTTCCGCGTTGGGCGGATGGCGCGATCGCGCTGATGCGCGAGGGTATGTCGCGCGGCATCACCGTGCCCCGTCCCGCCATGGCCAAGGTGGTGCCGCAACTGCGCGACATGATCACGGCCAGGATCGAGGACAACATCTTCTGGGCGCCCATCGAGGCGCTGCCGACGAGCATTGCCGCCAAGGATCGCGAGCGCATCACGGCCGAGTATCGCGCCGCGCTCACGCAGGAAGTGCTGCCGGCCTACGCGCGGCTGGCCGACTTCATCGAGCGCGACTATCTACCCGCCGCGCGCACCACTGTCGGCTGGTCGGACCTGCCGGATGGCGCGGCCTGGTATCGCTGGCGCGTACGCGAGTCCACGACCATGAACATGGAACCCGGGCAGATCCATGACCTCGGTCTGTCGGAAGTGGCGCGCATCCGCGGCGAGATGCTGGCGGTGAAAGAGCAGGTGGGCTTCCAGGGCGACCTCGACGCGTTCTTCACGCATCTCGAGGACGATCCGAAGTTCTACTTCACCAGCGAGGGTGAGCTGCTGGACGCCTATCGCGATGTGAAGCAGCACATCGACGAGTTGCTGCCGAAGATGTTCGCGGATTTCCCCAAGGCCGATTACGAGATCCGCGCCGTGGAGCCGTTCCGCGCGGCTTCCGCTGCGGGAGGTTCGTACCAGGCCCCTTCGGCCGACGGCAAGCGGCCGGGCATCTTCTACATCAATACGTACAACCTGAAGGCGCAGCCGCGCTTCGGTCTCGAGACGCTGTCACTGCACGAAGCCGCGCCGGGACATCATTTCCAGATTTCCATCCAGCAGGAACTCGACGGACTGCCGCGTTTCCGCCGCTTCAACAACTACACCTCGTACGCGGAAGGCTGGGCGCTGTACGCGGAGTCGCTGGGCAAGGAACTCGGCCTGTTCACCGACCCCTACCAATGGTACGGGCGTCTCTCGGACGAGATGCTGCGCGCGATGCGGCTGGTGGTGGACACGGGCCTGCATGCCAAGGGCTGGTCGCGCGAGCAGGCCATCAAGTACATGCTGGACAACTCGTCGCTGGCCGAGAGCGACGTGACCGCGGAAGTGGAACGTTACATCGTGTGGCCCGGCCAGGCGTTGGGCTACAAGCTGGGCCAGTTGCACATGACCGCGCTGCGCGCCAAGGCGCAGAAGGAACTGGGCGCGGCATTCGACGTGCGCGAATTCCACAGCCAGCTGCTGCGCGACGGCGCGGTGCCCATGGACGTGCTGAGCGCCAAGATCGACCGCTGGCTCGAGGCCAAACTAGTCAGGGCCAATTAGTCAGGATTGAACCCGTACCCCAGGGTCTCGATTTCGGCGACCACGCCGTCCTCGAAGATCACGCGGCGCATGAACTTGTGCGGGCCGAGGTTGTAGACCCAGCTCTCCACCGGTACCTCGATGAAGTCCTGGCCCAGATAGTAGGGCCGGCCGTGTGACCAGATCACCGGGCGGCGATAGACGCTGCGCTGGGCGGAAACCTCGGTGGGCTCACCGCATTTCGCCGCCACTTCGGTGCGCGAATCGCCCTTGGACACGAGCTTGTTGCCGCACCGGAAGGCGAAAGCCGGCGAGCAGGCCAGCAGGCCCAGGACTACGACGGCGGCCGCGCGTTTCATGGCTCCCACCTTAGGCTGGTCGGGCTTAACCGACAATGAACACCGCCGCACGAACCTTTTCCCGCGCTGGCCCCACTCAGTGTCATGGATGTCAGCACGAAGAGAACAGGCTTGCCGTGGGTCGCCACCCGCGTGGTGCGGGCAGCCGGCTTCGTGATGGCCTCGTTCCTGCTGAGTCTTCCCGCCCCGGCCGCCGATTTCGTGCTCACGCCGGAGGAAACCGCGCGCATGAATCGAGGTGAAACCGTGATTCGCGCCAGCCTGGATGCCTCGCAGCGGCGAGGCACGGTGCGCGCGGCCATGCTGATCAATGCGCCGCCCGACGTGGTCTTCCAGGCCATGACCAACTGCGACGACGCGATGAAGTACGTGCCGCACCTGCGTGCCTGTCGCGAACTGCCGCAATCCGCCGGGGTCGACTCCCGTCTCGTCGAGCACGAGATCGATTTCGGCTGGTACGCCCCGCGGCTCAGCTACGTGTTCCGCGCGGACTTCGTGCCCGACCGGAGCATCGCCTTCCGGCAGGTGCGTGGGGACTTCAAGGCCAACCAGGGCATCTGGGAATTCGAACCCGCCGGCCTGCGGACAGTGCTTCGGTATCGCGTGGAGATCGACCCGCCCGGTTATGTCCCGAACTGGCTGGCACGTTCCTCGTTCAAACGCGAACTTCCCCGGATGCTGGCCCAGCTCAGGCAGCACTGCGAGTCTGAGCAACGGGACCGGACCCACGCAAACATCTTTCCTTACTGAGTATCCACTTAGACTGATTGCGGAATTCATCGGCTAACCGGCAAGATGCCGGCCCTCATGAGCGCCGCCATCGATCGCAAGTTCGAACAAACACTCGCGGCTCTGATCAACAGCGGCGAGCCGCAGATCATCCAGGGCGGCCGCAAGGGCGTCGAAAAGGAATCCCTGCGGGTCACTCCCGGGGGACGCATCGCGCAGACGCCGCATCCCGCGGCGCTGGGCAGCGCGCTCACCAACGACAACATCACCACGGATTTTTCCGAAGCGCTGATCGAACTGGTTTCGCCCACGTTCAAGACCAGCTGGGAACTGCTGCAATACCTGCTCGACCTGCACCAGTTCGTCTACCAGCACATGGGCGATGAACTGCTCTGGGCCACGTCCATGCCGTCGCGCATCGACAGCGACGCGGATATCCCGATCGCGCAGTTCGGCAGGTCCAACATCGGACGCATGAAGACCGCCTACCGCAGCGGCCTCGCGAACCGCTACGGGCGCATGATGCAGGCCATCTCCGGCGTGCATTACAACTACTCGTTCCCGGTGAACATGTGGGATCCGTGGGCCGATCTCATGCAGTCGCGCGAACGCGGGCAGCATTTCATTTCGGATCGCTACTTCCACCTGTTGCGCAACTACCGGCGCCACGGCTGGCTGGTGCTGTACCTGTTCGGTGTCTCGCCCGTGGTCTGCAACTCGTTCCTGCGCGGCCGCAACGTGACGCTGCCGCGGCTGTCGAACGACACCTCGTACGAGCCCTATGCCACTTCGCTTCGAATGAGCGATCTCGGTTATCGCAACCGCAACCAGGCGGGTTTGTCGGTGTCGGTGAACAGCCTGGACGAATACGTGCGCGACCTGTCGCGCGCCGTCACCACGGTGCATCCGCCTTACGAGCAGTTAGGCGTGGAAGTGGGCGGCGAGTGGCGCCAGCTCAACGCCAACATCCTGCAGATAGAGAACGAGTACTACAGCTTCATCCGTCCCAAGCGCGTCGCGCGCTCGGGCGAACGCCCCACCAAGGCACTGTTGCGCGCGGGCGTCGAATACGTCGAAGTGAGGGCGCTGGACGTGAGCGCTTTCGATCCGGTGGGCGTCAACCAGAACAAGCTGCGCTTCCTCGAAGTGTTCCTGACGATGTGCCTGATGAAGGACTCGCCACCCATCGCCACGTGGGAGCACGAGGTGCTGGACGCCAATCACCTCACCGTCGCTCGCCGCGGCCGCGAGCCCGGCCTGACATTGCAGCGAGATGGCAGGGCGGTGCCGATGAACACCTGGGCTCGCGAACTGATCGATTCCATGCAGGGCATCGCCGAGATCTTCGACCAGGGCGACCGCGTGCGGCCCTACCAGGCCGCCTTGGCGGTGCAAGCGGCCAAAGTCCAGGATGTCGACCGCACTCCCTCGGCGCGAATGCTTCGGGAGCTGGAGTCCACCGGCGAGTCATTCTTCGACCTGGCGCTGCGCATGTCACGGCTTCACAAGGAGTATTTCCTCGCGTTGTATCCGCCCAACGTGGAGCGCCAAACCGAATTCAAGGCCGCGGCTGATGAATCCCTAAGGGCGCAGGCCGCGATCGAAGCCGCCGACAGGCTGAGTTTTGAACAATATCTGGCTGACTACAGCGCGCCGTGAAAATTGTGACGCACGTCCTACTCTGTTGACATATCCGTAAAATCTTGGTTTCGCAGCCTATTTTTTAACAATCGGCGTACTAGAATCCCTGCCCAGAAGACCTCAAGGTCCAAACGGTTCAGGGCTAGAAATGAAAACCAATAATCAGACCGAGCACTCGTTGCTCGAGTTGGCGATCAACAAGGCGGCTAACGAAGATGGCTTTTCGTCAGGCACCCCTCGTGAAGTGGTGAATGCGCGCAAGCCGTCCTGGAGCCCGCTCGAAGTCTGGCGCACGCGCGTCAAGACGCCTTCCCAACGCACCGAACCAGCGCAAGTCTGATTTAGTCGTCCGGGCATCGGTCGCCGGCTTGCGCCGCGGCGGCTGAACACATACAAAGCAGTCTCACCCAGGGAGACCCTTCAGGCTCGGACGTATGGCGCTCACGAAACCCTCGTCGCCAAGCAGCTCGGACGCAGCGCGAACTCTAGCCAAGGGTTTTCGTTCCCTTCGTTTTGACGAACCGCTCGAAAGCGAATTCCGCGCGGAACATCGCGCGCGGATGCGCGGCTGGAATCGCGTCGCCATCTGGCTTTCCGCCTGCACCGTGCTGGGTTATGCGGTGCTCGATCACTTCGTGCTGTCGACCGAACATGCGCGCGTCACGCACATCGTGCGTTTCGCCATGCACGTGCCCGCGGTCGTCATCATGCTCATCTGCACGTCCAAGCGGTTCTACACGCGCTGGTACGACCTGGGCATCAGTCTGGTCGCGCCCCTGTTCGGCATCGGCATCGTTCTCATGGCCGCGTTCTCGCCACCCGCGGAAGTCCCGCTGGTGGGTGGACGGCTGCTGCTCGTGGCGTTCTTCTTCTATTTCATGATCGGCCTGCGCTTCCGCGAGGCGCTGCGCGCCAATCTCATCGTGTTCGCGGCGCTGACAGTCGCGTCGCTGGCCACGGCCATGCCGGGCACCACCGCGGGCTACCTGCTGTTCACGCTGTTCGTCGCCAATCTCATCGGCATCGTCGGCTCGTACGCGCTCGAACACGCGAATCGCACCGCCTTCCTCGAGCATCGCCAGCTCACGGAAGTGGCGACGCATGATGGACTGACCACCCTCCTGAACCGCGCCGCGTTCGAGGACCAGATCCGCCGCGTGTGGCAGCAGGCGCAGCGCGACCGCCAGACCGTGTCGGTCATCATGATCGACATCGACTACTTCAAGGCCTACAACGACCGCTATGGCCACATCGCCGGTGACGACTGCCTGCGACGCGTCTCCAGCGCGCTGCGCGACGCGGCGCGGCGCCGACCTCTCGATTTCGTCGCCCGTTATGGCGGCGAGGAACTCGTGGCCGTGCTGTACGGCGCAGACAAGGCCTACGGCGAAAGCATTTCGCGCGGACTGCTGACCGCGGTGCGCGAACTGCGCATTCCGCATGCCGATTCGCAGACCCAGCCCTACGTCACCGTGAGCGTGGGCGTGGTCTCGGTCGATGCCTATCGCATGGCCACGCATGACGCCGCCGTGGGCCTCGCCGACCAGGCGCTGTACGCCGCCAAGAAGCAGGGCCGCGACCGCTTCGTGGTCACGGAGCATGTGCCGGCCAAGGTGGACCCGGCGGCCACCACGGTGTTGCCGCTCCGCGGTGAAGCTTTCCGCGAGGCGTCGGGTAGCTAGCCAGGTGCGGTACACGCTTCCGGCTTCGCGTCAGCGATAGATAGACACCTCGCGTCGCCCGCCCGACGAGCGCACGCCGCGGAACATCCCCTCGCTGTTGAAATCCAGCACGATCTCGCCATCCGGTGCGATCGCCACCACGCCGCCGTTGCCGCCCAGCGCCTTCATGCGCGCCAGCGTGTTCTTCACGGACTCCGCCAGCGTCAGCTTCGCGTATTGCATCTGCGCGCTGATGTCATGCGCCACCACGGCGCGGATGAAGTATTCGCCGTGCCCGGTGGCCGACACCGCGCAGCCGCCGTTCGACGCGTAGGTGCCGGCGCCGATGATGGGTGAATCGCCCACGCGTCCCCATCGTTTGCCCGTCATGCCGCCCGTGGACGTCGCCGCGGCCACGTTGCCGCGCGCATCCAGCGCCACCGCGCCGACGGTTCCCATCCCCGCATCGATGCCGGAGGCCGGACCATGCGCCAGCAGATCGTTCTCTTTCTCCGCCGCACCCTGCAGCAGGCGATGCAGTTGTCTTTGCCGGATGTCCGTGCGGAAGTACTCGTTGGAAACCAGTTCCACTCCCTGGTTGCGCGCGAAATCTTCGGCACCTTCACCCACCAGCATGACGTGCGGTGATCTGTCCATCACGCGCCGCGCCAGCGTGATCGGGTTGCGAATGTGCCTGAGGCCGCACACCGCGCCCGCGGCCAGCGTGGCGCCGTCCATGATCGACGCATCCAGTTCGGCCAGTCCGTCACGCGACAACACGGCGCCGCGTCCCGCGTTGAACAACGGATTGTCTTCCAGCGAGACAACCGCGGCGGTTACCGCGTCGAGGCTGCTGCCACCCTCGTGCAGCAGCGAATAACCCGCATCCAGCGCGGACTCAAGGCCCTGCAGATAGGCGGCCTCCTGATCGGCCGATGTCCCGGCGCGGGACAAGGTTCCGGCGCCGCCGTGGATGGCGATGGCAAACATGTGAGCTCCATTTCGCGCACGAAGCGAGTGCATGCGAGCGGTATCAGCACCGAAATTGACGCCAGAAGGGCCCGCCGATCTCGTTACAATTCCGCGTCCGGCACGATACTAGAAAGAAGCAGAGACAGAGATCCATGTTGACTCGCATCAAGAGCCTGCTCGTCGCCAATCGCGGTGAGATCGCCATCCGCGTCATGCGGGCCGCCAACGAGCTGGGCATCCGCACCATCGCGATCTACTCGCAGGAAGACCGCTTCTCCCTGCACCGGACCAAGGCCGACGAGGCCTACCTGGTGGGCCGCGGCAAGGCGCCGGTGGACGCGTACCTCGACATCGAGGACATCCTGCGCATCGCGGTGGAGGCCAAGGTCGATGCGATTCATCCGGGCTACGGTTTTCTTTCCGAGAATCCCGAATTCGTCGAAGCCTGCAATCGCGAGGGCGTCATCTTCGTCGGACCCACGCCCGAGATCATGCGCGATCTCGGCAACAAGGTCGCTGCGCGCAATCTAGCTACCCGCGCGAAGGTGCCGGTGATGCCGGCCACGCCGCCGCTGCCCGCCGACATGGAAGCCTGCAAGAAGCAGGCGGCCGAGGTGGGCTACCCGGTGATGCTCAAGGCGTCGTGGGGCGGGGGTGGTCGCGGAATGCGCATCATCGAGAATGACGCGCAGTTGACCGAGCTGCTGCCCGTGGCGCGCCGCGAAGCCAAGGCCGGCTTCGGCAACGACGAGGTGTACCTCGAGAAGCTGGTTCGCCAGGCGCGGCACATCGAAGTGCAGATCCTCGGCGACACGCACGGCAACCTCGTGCACCTGTTCGAGCGCGACTGCACCGTGCAGCGCCGCAACCAGAAAGTGGTCGAGCGTGCGCCCGCGGCATTCCTCACCGAGGCGCAGCGCAATGAGCTCTGCGGTTACGCGCTGCAGATCGGCAACGCGGTCAGGTACCGCAATGCCGGCACCGTCGAGTTTCTGCAGGACGCCGAGAGCGGCAAGTTCTATTTCATCGAAGTGAATCCGCGCATCCAGGTGGAGCACACGGTCACTGAAGCCATCACCGGCATAGACCTGGTGAAGGCGCAGATCCGTATTGCGGATGGCGCAAAGATAGGCGACGAGAACAGCGGCGTGCCCGCGCAGAAGGACATCCACATCACCGCGCACGCGCTGCAGTGTCGCGTGACCACGGAAGACCCCGAGAACAACTTCTCGCCGGACTACGGCAAGATCACCGCGTATCGCTCGCCCGCGGGTTTCGGCATTCGCCTCGACGCGGGCACGGCTTATGCCGGCGCCATTCTCACGCGCTCGTACGACTCCATGCTGGTGAAGGTGACGGCCTGGGCGCCGAACCCGTTGGAAGCCATCGCGCGCATGCATCGCGCGCTCTGGGAATTCCGCATCCGTGGCGTGGCCACCAACCTGCGCTTCCTCGACCAGGTGATCACGCACCCGAAGTTCGCGCACGGCGACTACACCACCAAGTTCATCGACCAGACGCCCGAGCTCTTCAAGTGGGAGAAGAAGCGCGATCGTGCCACGCGCATCCTCACTTTCATCGGCGACGTCATCGTCAACGGCAACCCGGAAGTGAAGGGGCGTCTCAAACCCAAGCAGATGACGCTGGCGCGCCTGCCCAAGGTGAATGTTGCCAAGACGCCGCCGGCGGGCACCAAGCAGAAGCTCGATGAGCTGGGCGCCGCCGGGTTCGCGAAGTGGCTTCTCGAGCAGAAGCAGGTGCTGATCACCGACACGACGATGCGCGACGCGCATCAGTCGCTGTTGGCCACGCGGATGCGCCAGCCCGACATGGCGGCGATCGCCCCGTATTACGCGCACATGCTGCCGCAGCTGTTCTCGGTTGAATGCTGGGGCGGCGCCACCTTTGACGTGGCCATGCGTTTCCTCAAGGAAGACCCGTGGTCGCGCCTCGAGCAGTTCCGCGCGCTGATGCCGAACCTGCTGTTGCAGATGCTGCTGCGTTCCTCGAACGCGGTGGGCTACACCAACTACCCGGACAACGTGGTCAAGGCCTTCGTGAAGCAGGCGGCGACTTCGGGCATCGACGTGTTCCGCGTGTTCGATTCGCTGAACTGGGTGGACAACATGCGCGTCGCCATCGACGCCGTGGTCGACACCGGCAAGCTGTGCGAAGCCGCCATCTGCTACTCGGGCAATCTCTCCTCGCCGCAGGAGACCAAGTACACGCTCGACTACTACCTCGAGATGGGCCGCAAGCTGAAGGCGGCGGGCACGCATATCCTCGGCATCAAGGACATGGCGGGCCTGTGCCAGCCCAACGCCGCGTTCACGCTGGTAAAGGCGCTCAAGACGGAGCTCGGTCTGCCCGTGCATTTCCACACGCACGACACCTCGGGCATCGCCGCGGCCTCGGTGCTGGCGGCCGTGGCCGCGGGCTGCGATGCCGTGGACGGCGCCATCGATGCGATGTCGGGCTTCACCTCGCAGCCCAACCTTGGATCGATCATTGAAGCGCTGAGATTCAGCGACCGCGACCCCGGCATCGATCACGCCGCGGTGCGCGCCATCTCCATGTACTGGGAGCAGGTGCGCAGAAACTACCTGGCTTTCGAGAGCGACATGCGCGCCGGCGCCTCCGAGGTCTACGTGCACGCCATGCCGGGCGGCCAGTACACGAATCTCAAGGAGCAGGCGCGGTCGGTGGGGCTCGATGATTCGCGCTGGCCCGAGGTCTCGCAGGCCTATGCCGACGTCAACCAGATGTTCGGCAACATCGTGAAGGTCACGCCGTCGTCGAAGGTGGTCGGCGACCTGGCCATCATGATGGTGTCCTCGGGGCTCACGCGCGAGCAGGTGCTGGACCCGAACTACGAAGTCGCGTTTCCCGAATCCGTGGTGCAGATGATGCGCGGCGATCTCGGCCGGCCCGAAGGCGGCTGGCCTGAGGGCATCCAGAAGAAGGTGCTGAAAGGGCAGAAGCCGCTGGAGCAGCGTCCCGGCGCCACCATGGCGCCGCTGGACCTGGAAACCGAGCGCAAGAAGCTGGACGAGAAGTTAGGCCGCGCCGCCACCGACACGCAGTTCGCGTCGTATCTCATGTATCCCAAGGTGTTCCTGGACTACGCCCGGGACCGCGCTGCCTACGGCGACTGCGCCGTGCTGCCCACGCCGGTGTTCTTCTATGGCATGGAGCCGGGTGACGAAGTCAGCATCGACATCGAGCGCGGCAAGACGCTGATCGTTCGCTTCGTCGCCGTGTCGTGCAGAAGGGCGAACTGCTGCTCACGATGGAAGCCATGAAGATGGAGACCAGCGTGCGCGCGGAAGTCGAAGGCACCGTCGCGGAGGTGCTGGCGAAGCCGGGGTTGCAGGTGGATGCCAAGGACCTGCTCATCGTCCTGAACTGACCGGTCATCGCCTGGCAGGCATGCCGCGTACGCCTCGAGGCGCACCGGGTCTCGGGTAGTTAGCATGCCCCCGCTTTCAGCCGGACAGTAGACGGGTACACGGGCTTCTCGCGAACAACTGCGCCGCCCAGTCGATGAACACGCGCACCTTGCTGGAGAGATGGCGGTTCGCCGGATACAGCACGTGCACGGGCAACGGCGGCGGTTGCCATTCCTCGAGCACGGGCACGAGCTCCCGCGACGCGCCGCTCGCCGACACCATGAACGAGATGAGCTGGCCGAGACCGGTGCCGGCGCGCAGTGATGCGAGGTGGGCGCTGCTGTCGTTCACCGCGACGCGTGGATTTGGCGGGATCTCGATGCGCTTGCCGTCACGCTCGAACAGCAGCGGACGTATGCGGCCGCTGCGCGGAAACACGTATGCCGCGAGCACGTGGCCGGTGAGCAGGTCGTTCGGGTGGGTAGGCCTGCCGTGTTTCGCGAAATACGCCGGCGTGGCACAGGTCATCCAGCGCATGTCGCCGATGTGCCGCGCCACCAGCGAGGGCTCGAGCAGCGGGCCGCCACGGATCACGCAGTCCACGTTGTCACCAATGAGATCCGCGGGCCGGTCGCTGACGCCGCATTCGACGGCGATGTCGGGGTAACGATCGAGGAACTCGGGCAGCGCGGGCAGCAGGATGAAATTGGTGACGGCCGCGCCGGCGTCGATGCGTAACCGGCCGCGCGGCTTTTCCTTGGCGAAAGTCACGCTGGACTCGATGTCCTGCAGATCGTCGAGCAACCGCACCACGCGTTCGTAGTACGCCGAGCCATCGGGCGTCACGGTCACACGCCGGGTGGTGCGATTCAGCAGCTTGATGCGCAGGTGGTTCTCCAGCGCCTGGACCAGCTTGGTCACCGTCGGCTTCGGGATGCGCAACGAATCCGCCGCCTTGGTGAAGGTGCCGGCTTCGACCACGCGGACGTACACGCGCATCGCCAGCATCTGGTTGAAGGTGGGGCTCGACATGTCGCTGATTATTCACGATTGGAAACAAAGATGTCACGAATGGCGGATTTATCGCCAAGCAGGCCATCAATAGGCTTTCCATCCCAATCACCCACGGAGAAGGTCATGAACAATAAGCTCACGGGCAAGGTCGCGCTGGTGACCGGCGGGTCCCGCGGCATCGGCGCGGCCATTGCCCGCTCGCTGGCCGAAGATGGCGCGGATGTGGCGATCAGTTACGTATCGAACGCCGACAAGGCAAAAGCACTGGTGCGTCAGTTGCAGGAGAAAGGCGTGCGCGCGGTCGCCTTCCAGGCGGACCAGGCCCGGTCCGATGAAGTGGCCAGCCTCGTGCGAAGGACCGCCGAACATTTCGGTCACCTCGACATCCTCGTGAACAACGCCGGAGTGTTCATCACCGGCCCGATCGGCGAAGTGACTGAAGAGGACGTGGCTCGGCAGTTCGCCGTGAATGTCGGCGGCGTGAACACGGCGGTGCGCGAAGCCGCGAAGATCATGCAGGACGGCGGTCGCATCATCTCCATCGGCTCGATGGGCGGCACGTCCTCGCCCTGGCCCGGCATCGCCGATTACTCGGCCACCAAGGCGGCGGTTGCCGCGTACACGCGCGGCTGGGCGCGCGACCTCGGTCCGCGCGGCATCACCGTCAACGTGATCGAGCCGGGCCCCATCGATACCGACATGAATCGCGACGACGAGCGCGATTTTGTCCAGGTGCTGAAGCAGGGCACCGCGCTCGGCCGCTACGGCAAGCCGGAGGAAGTCGGCGCCACGGTCGCGTTTCTCGCGAGCCAGGGCGCCAGCTTCATCACCGGCGCGACCATCGCGGTCGATGGCGGTTACAACGCCTGAGCGGAAGCGTCAGAGTGTTCGCAGGAATGCATGCACGGCGGCGGTTTCATCCGGCGTGAGGTTCGCGAAACGCGCGCGCGACGTGGGGCCCATGAGCTTGAGCTCGCGGTTTCCCAGCGCCACGCCGTCGTGCATGAGCCGCGTGAACTGTTCCGGGGAATATCCCTTGGCCACGGCCAGTGCGGGCGCGTTGATGGGCGCGAAGCCCTGCAGATCCTGCCCGTGGCATTCGCTGCAGAAGTTCATGGTCAGGTAGCGGCCGTGACTCACGGGGTCATTGGCATCGAAGGTGTTGACCGCGGCAGGCAACGACTCGATGGCCAGCGCTCCCGGCTGGTAGTCGCCATTGGCGAGGATGAGACGGCCGATGATGCGAACCTGGGTCTTCTCCTCAACACCCTCGGGGATCGCAGGCATGGTGCGCAACCACGCGATGAGCCGCGCGAGATCGGCGTCCCCCAGATGCCGGAACATTTCGGATGGCATGAACAGCACGCTGTGGCCGTCCGGCTTCACGCCCTTGCGCAACATCGTGGCGAGCTGCGCGTCCGAGTAAGCCGGCAGCAGGGTGCTGATGTTCGGTGCCACCAGGCGCACGAAATTCGGGATGTCGTCGACAACGCTTCCGGTGAGGTTGTCACCATGGCAATGCAGGCAACCGGCCAGTTGCGCGATACGATGACCCTCCGAGATTTCGGTGGCTTCGCCGGGAATGGTCAGCGACACCGGGTCGGTGGCCGTGTACTCGCGTGCCAGCACGCGCTCGGACGCGAGATACAGCCATGCGAATGCGGCCAGCGCCACGGCGACGACTCCAACGACGACGAATCCCGTCCATTTCAAAAACTTCTTCACGATTTTCCTTTCACACAAGCGGTTGACAAATTCCCGTCACGAAACACAACATCTCGTCGTGCATCGGTTCGCGCGAAAGCGCGATGAAAAGGGAATGCGGTGAGGCGAATCGTAGTGACTCGCTGAATCCGCAGCTGCCCCCGCAACTGTAGACCGCAAGCGAAATGTGACATTTTCCCTGTGAAAATGTGTCGAGGTCACTGAGACGGAGTCTCGGGAAGGCCTAACAAGTCGCGATGGAGCGGTGAGCCAGGAGACCTGCCGGCGCACAACTTGAAATCTTCTGATCGGACGGGGTGTGCCGGCAGTAGCGTGAATCTGCCGCTGCAGAACCGCGCTGCTCCATTCCCTGACCTTGGCCAAGGAGCAGTGAATGGCAATTCAAACCGTATCCGGCATGCGCGCGAAACTTGCGCGCGAGCCCGGGAAATCCCGCGCGAATGATCTCGCGAGCGCAACTCCTGGAATCGATTCCGCGAAGGCCGCACGCGCCGCCATTGAAGTCACCATCGACCCTTCGCGTGACGCGCTGCTCACCAACTTCGGCAAAGCCACGCTGGTCGACCGCTACCTGCTGACGGGCGAGACGCCGCAGCACTTGTTCGCGCGCGTCGCGCGCGCCTATTCCGATGACGCCGCGCACGCGCAGCGGCTGTACGACTACATGTCCAGGCTGTGGTTCATGCCGGCCACGCCCATTCTTTCGAACGGCGGAACCGAGCGCGGTCTGCCCATCTCCTGTTTCCTGAACGCCGTGGAGGACAACCTCGACGGCATCGTGAATACCTGGACGGAGAATGTGTGGCTGGCCTCGAACGGTGGTGGCATCGGCACCTACTGGGGCGGCGTGCGCTCGATCGGCGAGACGGTGAAGGGCTGCGGCCAGACTTGATGTGCATCACCCGGAGATCGAGGAGTTCATCGAGATCCGCAAACCCTCGGGTGACTTCAACCGCAAGAGCCTGAACCTGCACCATGGCGTCAACGTCACCGACGAGTTCATGCAGGCGGTGCGCGACGACCTGCCGTTTGCGCTCAGGAGCCCGAAGAACGGCGAGACGCTGCGCTCGATCAACGCGCGCAAGCTCTGGCAGAAAATCCTCGAGACCCGCCTGCAGACGGGCGAGCCCTATCTGCTGTTCAGCGACACCGCCAACAGGCAGCTCGCGCCGCATCAGCAGGAGCTGGGCCTGAAAGTGCGCCAATCGAATCTGTGCAGCGAGATCCTGCTGCCCACGGGCGTGGATCACCACGGCAAGGCGCGTACCGCGGTGTGCTGCCTGAGCTCGGTGAATTTCGAGACCTGGGAAGAGTGGAGTCGGGAGCCGCGCTTCATCGAAGACGTGCTGCGCATGCTCGACAACGTGCTGCAGGATTTCATCGACAATGCCCCGGATTCGATGAATGCCGCCAGGTATTCCGCCTCGCGTGAACGCTCGGTGGGGTTGGGCGCGATGGGCTTTCACTCCTGGCTGCAGAACAACGGCATCCCGTTCGAGGGTGCCCTGGCGCGTGCCGCCAACCTGCGCATGTTCAAGCATCTGCGTCGAGCCGCCGATGAAGCGTCGCGCGTGCTGGCTGAAGAACGCGGCGCCTGTCCGGATGCCGCCGAGCGTGGCGTCGCCGAACGCTTCTCCCACAAACTGGCGATCGCGCCCACCGCCAGCATCTCGGTGATCTGCGGCGGCACCAGCGCCTGCATCGAGCCGATTCCGGCGAACATCTACACGCACAAGACGCTGTCGGGGTCGTTCAGCGTGCGCAACCCGGCGCTGACCAGGCTGCTGGAGGCAAAAGGCATCAACACCGAGGACACCTGGCAGTCCATCCTCGCGCATGAGGGATCGGTGCCTGCTCATGCTGCACTGGACGGCCTGGGAGCGCGGCGTGAAGTCGCTGTACTACTGCCGTTCGAAGAGCGTGCAGCGCGCGGGGTTCGCCGGTGTCGAAGCCGACAACACGCGCGCGTGGCCCAAAAAGCCGCTGGAGAATGACGAAGCGAAGTACGACGAATGCCTGGCCTGCCAATGATCATGGTGCCGGGTGGGGAAAGTGGGGAAAAGGCGAGATGCCCTTTCCGCTCGCCCCACCGCCGCGCGCCTTTTCCCCACTTTCCCCACCCGGCACCGTGAACCACATGCAAATCGAACTCATCAACAAGCCCGGCCTGCTCACGCCCTCTAAGAGCTACAAACCCTTCCGGTACCCCTGGGCCATCGAGTACTGGCGCCCCGCTTCTTCACGCAGTCCGACGTCGAGGTGCAGGACAACTACATGGAGCGCTACGCGCGCGTGTTCCGTCCCACCGAGATCAAGATGATGCTGGCGGCCTTCGCCAACATGGAGACCGTGCACATCGCGGCCTACGCGCTGCTGCTGGAAACGCTGGGCATGCCGGACAGCGAGTTCACCGCGTTCATGGACTACTCCGCCATGCGCGACAAGCACGACTATCTACAGGGCTTCGGCGTGGACACCGACGCCGACGTGCTGCGCACGCTGGCCATGTTCGGCGGCTTCACCGAGGGAGTGCAGCTGTTCGCCAGCTTCGCCATCCTGTTGAACTTCCCGCGCCACAACAAGATGCGCGGCATGGGGCAGGTAGTCAGCTGGAGCGTGCGCGACGAGACGCTGCATTGCGAAGGCATCATCCGCCTGTTCCACACCTTCGCGCAGGAAACCGGCGCGCTCACGCAATCCGTCAAGGACGACATCGTCGAATGCGCACGCACGGTGGTGAAGCTCGAAGACCGGTTCGTGGACCTGGCCTTCGAGATGGGGCCGGTGCAGGGCCTGTCCGCCGTCGAAGTGAAGCGTTACATCCGCTACATCGCCGACTGGCGGCTGAAGCAGCTCAACCTGCCTCAGTTGTTCGGCATCCAGGAGCATCCGCTGCCATGGCTCACGGAAATCTTGAACGGCGTCGAACACGCGAATTTCTTCGAAACACGCGCCACCGAGTACGCCAAGGCGGCCACGGGTGGTGCCTGGCATGGCAACGAGGGCGCGTGGGGACTCTTCGACCGGCGCGTGGCGCGGCGCGGGCAGCTCGACCTGATCGGCGGCAAGGACGCCAACTGACGGCCGGCAACCGAACTGCCGGCCAGCACCCTGGTTTGCGATTCGACAGGCCGCGTGGCTGCGCCAGACCTATTTCTTGCCGGAGATCATTTTCGACAGCGTCCAGGGGATGCGCTCGACGACGAACGACTCCTGGTTCAGGCACGGCTCCTGGCAATTGCCATTGACGCGGATCGACACGCCGTACTGGTCGTACAGGTACTGCGTGACAGGCTGGCGCAAAGAGTACGGATCGAACATCCCCGGTGCATGCAGCGGGCCACTCACCTGGACGTTGTAGTGAGGCGATTCCAGCCACGGCAATGCGCCACCGAAGACTTCGAAGTGATCGATGCCATACACCATCGCCACCAGGTCCTGCAGATTCACATTGCGGATGGTCACGCCGCCCTCCACCGCGCGGATTTCCGGCCGGTCGCCGAATCGCCAGTTGGCTTCAGTCAGCGAGACGGGTGCCGTGCGCAGCGATTCGATGTCGAGCGCCAGCGCTTCCTGCCGCAATACGCGGTCGTGAAGCGCGCCCGCGACCAGTGGCGCGGCCAGGCTGCTGAACACGGCCGCGGCCAGCGTGGTGGCCTTCAACATGCCGAGGGGTACGGGTTGCCAATATGCATCGCCTTCGGCGCGCGCGATTTCCTCTGTCCGCTGGCGGCCGGCCAGCTGCAACTCGTGAGCAGTGGCCCAGACGCAGAGCGCTGACAGTCCGAAGATCAGCAGCAGTCCGCCGATGAAGGGGAAACCCGACGCAGCGAAAACCTGCATCGGCGTCGCCCAGGGTGTCGCGGATGCCACCGCGTCGAGCAGGCCCGAAGGCGGTGGAATGGCGCTGTGCCGCGTGGGAAATCCGACCCGGCTACCCAGTGCGTACACGACGCTGAAGGGGACGAGGAACTTCAGCGCGGCGATGCGCCACAGCCACAGGCGAAGCCCGGCCGAGTTGCGCCGGGTCATCGAGGCCAGGCACCAGATCAGCAGCACGACGCCGGCTGATTGCCAAACGTGATCGATCAGTTGCGCCATACGTCACCCAGTCATCGCGCAGAGCATTCCATTTCAAGAATTGCGCCCGTTTCTCATGGCTTGGTCTCCACCAGCGCCCAGGAGTCGGGCGCCACCTGCAGCAGCACGCGATCACCCCATTTGCCACAGGGCTTCTGACACTCGCTGTTGACGTAGATCTCGAGGCCGAAAGTGGTTGCCAGCTCGCGCGTGATCACATTGCGCAGTGCGTAGGTGTCGAAGCGCTCTGGCTCGATCACGGGCCCATCGATGCGCACGTCATGGCGCGAGTCCACCAGCCAGTCCTCGTCATCGCCGTCGCGGAAGTGCTTGCCACGGACGAAGAAACGATTGACGCCATAGGCCATGGCCGTCAGCTCCCGAACGGTGATGTTGCTGATGGTCACGCCTCGGGCGTCCACGTTCACGAAGTAGCGCGAGCCCAGGCCGGGCCGCGCGGGCCGGAGCGTCACGCGCGCTTCGCCCATGGTGCGCGTGTTGGCTTCGAGCACCTGGTGGGCGTGGACGCTGGCGCGTACCGCGCCGCCGATCATGGGCACGGTGACGACGGCCAACGCGCAGGCCGTGAACAAGGCGGCGCGGAAAAAGCCCAGGCTGGGTTCGCGGTCGTCGGGGTCGGCTTCGATGCGGAGTTCTTCCACGCGCGACCGCAGTGATTCGCGGTGGATTCTCCAGAAGCTCCAGCGAACCGTGACCACCGCGGCCACCAGCAGGATCGCCAGCACGATCCCTGTCGAGCCGGCGCCGTCGAGTGCTGCGCTGATCGAAAACCATGACGAAAGCTCGTCGACCAGGCGCACCGCGGACTCGGGCGGCGGGTCGCCGGGGAAACGGGCCGGGAATCCGAACCAGCCACCGATGGCGCTGAACAGGCTGAAGGGAACTAAGAATTTGATCGCCAGCAGGCGCCATAGCCAAAGGCGCACCTGCGCCGAATGCCGGCGCGCCAGGGCCAGCAGTCCGCCCAGCAGTATCACGCACAGCGACGATTGCCAGAGATGGTCGATCAACGCGTTCATGGCGTGGCAACCACAAACGTGGTCATGCCTAATACAGTTGTAGTAGTTAGCGGCAAGTGACTGCGCGACCGCGGCTTCCGGCAGGCGACCGTCAGCGCGAAATCATCGGTTTGACGTGGATCTGCAGATCGAAGCGTGAGGCGAGCAGCTTGTTGACGACGCCGCGCAGCGCGACCGGATCGAAGTCGTCGGGATCCACCATCGTGTCGTGCGCTTCGACGCGGATGTCGTAGCGCGAGTTGTCGAGCCAGGTTCCGCCGCTCACATCGGCGAGGTGGACGCCATACGACATGGCCACCAGCTCACGCAGCGTGCTGTTGCGGATGGTCACGCTGCGCGCATCGGCCAGCACCCTCATGCGCCTGCCCAGGCCCTCGGATGAAGGGCCGACAGTGATGTCCGCCGTGTCGAGATTGCGCGCGTCGCTGATCACCTGCGCGTGGCGCCGCGCAGCGCCATCGAGCGCGCCGGCGAACAGCGGGCCGAAACCCAGTGCCAGCGTGCACGCCGAAAGCGCGAAGGCTTTGCAGAACCCTGGCGATACCGGCGGCACGTGGCGAACGATGGCGCGGATGCGGCGCGTGAGGTCGCCGGAAATCGCGGACGCGGTGTGTTCCGCGTACGCGAGCTCATGGCAGTGGCGACACACGGCGAGGATTCCCTCGGCGTATTCCCGCGCGTCATGCCCGTGTTCCAGCACCGCTTCGTCGCAGGCGTTCTCGCGTTCCTCGAGCATTTGCCGGCCTATCCACCAGACCAGCGGATGAAACCAGAACAGCGTCTGGACCAGCCGATGCAGGTGCGCGGTGAGATTGTCGTGGCGCGCGATGTGCTCGCGTTCGTGCGCCAGCACGGCGCCCAGCTGCTGCGGTGAGAGCCTCCCGAGCAGCGCGGACGGCAGCAACACCACTGGATGGAAAACCCGTGCCACCGCCGGCTCGATGGCGGCGTCCGTGACACGCGCATCCAGTAGCGAGCCCGGCACCGGCCGCGCCGCTCGTACCATGGAATCAGCCGCGCGCCACGCCATGAACCAGCGTAGCGCGATCACCAGCGCGCCCACCGCCCAGAGCAGCGCGAACAACGATCCCCAGTTCGCGGTCGACACCGGCGAGAGCGTGATCAGCGACGTCGTCGGCGAGATGACCGGCGTCGTGACTTCGAGCGCCTGCGCCAACAACGATGGCTGGCCGCCGACAGGGGTAGGCAGGCCAGCCAGGGTGCCGAGGTAGTACAGCGCCGAGAACGGAACCAGGAACTTCAACGAGGCGATCAGCCACAGCGAGTGGCGCAGTGCCGCGCCATTGGCGCGCAGCGTCAACGTGATCAACCACACCACGGCGCAGAACAGCGTCGATTGCCACAGGTGGTTGATCAACGCGTGTGTCATGTCGCGTCCTTGATCTTCCCGTCCTTGTCGGCACGGGTCGACTGTTCGCGCAGCAGCTTCTGCGCGTCGTCGATGTCTTCCTTGGAGATCTTGCCCATCTCGACCAGGTGCGCCATCACCGGCCGCGCGCTGCCGCCGAACAGGCCCAGCAGTTCCTTGAGCAGACGTGTCTGCACCGAGGCGCGCGTCGTGGTGGCTTCGAACACGTGCGCATTGCCGATCTTGCGGGTGCGCCGCAGCGCGCCCTTGGTCTCCAGCCGATACACCATGGTCTGCACCGTGGTGTAGGCGGGGCGATCCTTCTTCACGACTGCCTCGTGGATCTCGCGGATGGAGCAGGGCCCGCGCGTCCACAGCTCATTCATGATGCGCAGCTCGAGCGCGCTCAACTTGGGTTGGATCTGGGGCATCGCCGTCTCGGTCACTACAACTGTGGCCTAGCCTATGACAGTTGTAGTAATCAGCGCAAGTGGCCGCAGGTCGCGGGTTTATGTCACCCGGCGGGCCAGCGGGTCATCGGCGCGGCGGCCGCCCTGGTAGCCGGCCACACGATTGCGACCCGCTTCCTTCGCGGTATACAGCGCAGCGTCGGCGGCCTGGAAGAGCTGGTCGTGCGTGGCGAACTCGCGGCCCGTGAACGATGCGTAGCCGATGCTGATGGTGATGGCGAGATCCGCCTGCCGCGAGTTCTGCACGGTGGCGCGCAGCCGCTCTGCGACGCGTGCTGCCGCGTCTTCGCCGGCACCAGGCAGGATCACGCAGAACTCGTCGCCGCCATAGCGACACGCCAGCACGGGCTTGCGCGCATGGCGGCGCAGCGCAACGCCCACCAGTTTCACGGCCTCGTCGCCCTGCGCGTGCCCGTGGCTGTCGTTGAAGGACTTGAAGTTGTCGATGTCGAGCACCAGCAGCGACAGCGGCGAGCCGTTCTCCCGTGCCGTCTCGAATTCCGACGGTAGTTTGTCGTCGAACAGACGTCGGTTGCCGAGCAGGGTCAGCGCATCGGTGCGGCTCTGCTCCTTCAGCTCGTTCATGCGGCTGCTGAGCGTCATGGACAGCAGGATCATCTCGAGCAGGGACCCGACCTGCCAGCTGTGCTGCGTCATGAAGGTATGCGGCAGCACACCGAAGTTCTTCAGCAGGAAGATGATGGACCCGGTGAGGAAGGCCGACCACGCGATCACGTACAACCGGGCGGGCCGTGAGCCGGCCAGCAGGCTCACGATGCCGAAGGCAATCATGAACACCACCGACACCAGGATCAGGAACGTGACCGGCCGCACCAGCACCGAGTACGGCAACAGCGGGTTCAAGGCCACACCAAGCAACGCCAGCACCTGCAGAACGCGCGCGACCTTCTCGAGCTTCGGCGTGAAGTCGCGCGCCCGCAGGATGGTGATGGAGAACTGCAGCGCCGTGATCAACGACACGTTGAGCAGTATCGGCAGGCAGGCGTTGGCCCATTGCGGGCTTCCAGGCCACAGGTACTGGAAGGCGAGGCCCGTGTTCACCGCCATGTACAGGCCGAAGGCCGCGACGTAGGCGAAATAGGCGAGGAATGCGCCATCGCGCACCGCCACGAACACCAGGCCGCTCCACACCAACAGCATGAGCACGCAGCCGAAGTAGATGCCATAGGCCGTCTGCTCGCGGCTCACCACCCCGGTGAGCTCACTGGCGTCCAGCAAGGACAGATGGATGTCCACCGGGCCCTGTGAAGCGAATCGCAGGTAATAGGAGTGCTGGCCGTGCGGCGGCAGGTTCAGCGGGAACAGATAGTCGCGGTGATTCACGGGACGTGTATCGAAAGGCTGGCGGTCGCCCGTGGACAGCCGGCGCCACCCGCCCCGGGTGTCCGGCGAGTACAAGTCGAGCGAGTCAATCAGTGGATAGCCCTGGCGCAGGTACACGAGGCGCGGGGCATCCGACGGATTGCGCAACGTCACCCGCGCCCACCAGGCCGAGGCCGTGAAGCCCACATTGGCCGCCTCGGGCGATCCGGCGACGAATCCCGGGTGGACGGCGACCTCGGCGATGCCTAGCTTCCCGCTCCGGTCCTCCAGCAGCTCGATGGAGCCGGCCAGCTTCTCGATGTGCAGCGGGCGGTCGGTGGACAAAGCGATGACGTTGGGGGAATCCCCGAAAACCGGCGCCGCCAAACTAACTAACAAACAATATATGGCGCGCCGTGCTGCGCGCGCTGTTGCAACATCCTTGAGCCAGCTCACAATCGCCATCCTGTCGTCGGCGTAGTTTGTTTGGGAGTATGCGGCAGATTCGCCAGGGAGTAACGCGATGCGTAAGTGGCTCGGATGGAGTGCAGGGATTGCGGCGGTGGTTGTGGCGGTGGCGGTCGGCCTTTTCGCCTGGTTCGTCTGGTGGCCAGTGCACACCATTCCCGCGCTCGAACGCGTGGATGAGTATGTGTGGCTGGACCAGGGATGGGGCGAAACGCAGGATTCGCCATCTCGCGAGACCTATTACTACACGGCCCAGGGCACTTCGATGCCCCAGGGCGCGTCGACCGGCGCAGTTCGTTACGACTGGTTCGTGAATCTCGAGCTGCCGTTCTCCACGAAGCGCTTCGCCGACCCCGAACACATGCGCCGGTACCGCTTCCTGGTCGATCCAGCGCCTTCTGCGGCAAACCCCGACCAGTTGCCCATCGGTTTCACGCGTCATTTCGATGCACGCATCGGCGAGTACGTGCTGGACATCACCTGCGCGGCCTGCCACACCGGAGAGATCCACTACACGCGCGAGGGGCGCACGCAGGCCATCCGCATCGATGGCGGCCCGGCCATGCACGCCTTCACCGACATGTCGCGCGGGAATTTCGTGCCCGAACTCGCGGCGTCGCTGATCAACACGCTCGCCAGCCCGTGGAAGTTCGATCGCTTCGCGAAGAAGGTGCTGGGTGCCGGTTATCCGCGTGCCAAGCCCCAATTGCGTGCGGCGCTGCGTGCGTCGATCTCGACGATGCTTCACAGCGGCCAGAACAATCCGCTGCGCAAGCTGTATCCCGTGCACGAGGGCTTCGGCCGCACCGATGCGTTGGGCCGCATCGGCAACACCGCGTTCGGCGATCACCTCGTGCCGGCCAACTATCAAACCGGCGACGCGCCGGTGAGCTACCCGTATCTGTGGAACATCTGGAAATTCGACTGGGTGCAGTACAACGGGTCGGTGGCACAGCCGCTGGCGCGCAACGTGGGCGAGGCGCTGGGCGTGGGCGCCATCGCGCCCCTGCGCAGCGACATGAACGAGCCGCTGCCGCATGACCAGCGGTTCCGCAGCTCGGTGGACATCCCCGGCCTCATGCGCATCGAACACGTGTTGCAGATGCTGAAGCCGCCACGCTGGCCGGAAAATATTCTCGGCACCGTCGATTACGACAAGGCCGCACGCGGCAAGGAGCTGTTCGAGCAGCGCTGCCGCGGATGCCATGGCCCGCATGTCGCCGAACCGGCGCGCGCACAGGCATCGGCGCCACTGAAGCCCGAGGGCCAGGAGTGGCGCATCGAGGTGATCCCGCTGGATCACATCGGCACCGACCCGACGGCCGCGCAAGGTTTCATGGAGCGCCGTTATGACATCGCGGAGACCGGCCTGACCAACGCGCAGCTGCAGGCCACACTGCGTCCGCTGCTGACCCGCGCGCTGGCGCGCGACGCGCTCTTCCGCCTGCGCGAACTCGTACGACTGCGCGCCGAGCGCGGCGCGCCCGACGCCGGGCTGGGCGCCTTGCTGGCGAGTTATCCGGATCCGGACGCGAATGCCGTGCCCTCACTGGACATCGCCGCGCTTCAGGCCATCGATGCGGCGCTGGTCGCGGGCATCTCGCCTTTGCCTGAAGTGCCCGATGCGGCGCATCGTCCCGACGATCCGCTCAAGTGCGCGGAGAGCTGCCACCTGGTCAATCTGCTCTGGGACATCCGCCAGGGCGCCGCCGGCAACGAGAAATTCCTGTCGACGCTCGAGGTCACGAAGCTCAGCGAAGGTCTGGCGCTGAACATCGTCGGCATCCTCATCAAGAACCGTTACTACGCGGACTATGGAATCGACTACGCCACCCAGCAGTGCCTGGAGGGCTTCGGCGCGCTGGACCTGCCGCAGGAAATTTCCGGATACAAGCCGCGGCCGCTGGCCGGCGTATGGGCCACGGCGCCATTCCTGCACAACGGTTCGGTGCCCACGCTGTACCAGATGCTGCTGCCGCCGGCGAAGCGCGATGCGCGGTTTTTCGTCGGGCGGCGCGAGTACGACCCGAAGCACGTGGGCTACGTCACCGCGCCCGACGCGGATGGCGACGACGACGGCTTCTGGCTCGACACCTCGTTGAAGGGCAACCACAACTCTGGCCACGCATTCGCGGCCGATGAAGACACCTGGAAGAAATTCCTCGCCGATCGCAAGAACAATCCGCTGCCGAGCGGCGTGATCGGGCCTGAATTCACCGACGACGAGCGATTCGCGCTGATCGAATACCTCAAGGTGCACGAGGACCCCGGGACGCCGCCGGACTACCAGCCGCCGGTGTGCAGGCTTTGGGGCCGCGACCTGTGAGCGCGCCGGAGCAGGCTTCCGACAACTACACCGCGCACTTCGCCGACGTCGCGCGCGACGAAGCGAAGTGGATAGCCGAGCGGCGCCTGGCCGCCGGTTCCGTGCCGGCCGACGCGCCCGTGGTGGGCCTGGCGCTGTCGGGTGGCGGCATCCGCTCCGCGGCGTTCAACATGGGTGTATTGCAGGCACTGTCCCGCACGGGGCTGCTGGACCGCATCGACTATCTATCCACCGTTTCCGGTGGCGGCTACATCGGCTCCTGCCTCACCTGGCTGCGTGCCCACGTGCCGGCCCGCGAGTCGCAGAAACTGGGTGCGATCCCGCTGGCCGACGGCACCGGCACGGTGCTCGACTGGCTGCGCGCGCACGGCCGCTATCTCATCACGGGAACGGGGCTCTCGGGGTGGACACTGGCCGCGAGCATCGTTTCCGGCACGTTGCTCAACCTGTTCGTGCTCCTCCCCATCTTCCTGCTGGCCATCGGCCTGGCGTCTGGCGACTGGTTCGAGTTCAGTTGGCCGCCGCAATTGCACCTGCCGGGCGCGGGCAAAGTGAATGCGCACGACGGTTTCATGGTGCTGACCATCGTGGGCCTGGCGTTGCTCGGAACCTATCTACTCGCCACGCTGGTGTTCGCATTGAGCACGGTGCTGCCGGCGCTGCGGCAGCTGAGCGCGGGGCAGTACATCCGCCAGCGCCTGGGCGTCCTGCTGGGCGGTGCGGCCGCCTGTATCGGCGCCGGCATGTTGCCGGTGCTGGCGGGTATCGAAGAAACCGCGCTGCACCTTGTCCGGATGGACGCGGCCGACGACATCACGCGCCACGCCACCTGGCTGGTCCCGCTGATCACCGGCGCGTTTTCCGTGCGCCAGGCCAACAAGCAGGGCGCGCACGCCGGCACCTTCGCCATGCTCGGCCTGGTGCTGGTGATGATCGGACTGTTCACCGCGATTTATCACCTGGCGCACCACACGCGGTTGCTCGAGACCGGCGCCTTCATGATCTGGCTGGGACTTTCAGTGCTGTTCGCATTCGTCTGCGACATCAACGCCATCTCCATGCACAGCTACTACCGCAGCCGGCTGGCCGAAGCCTTTCTGCCCGAAGTGGCTGCCGACGCCAGGGCCGGCGAACAGCATCGCCAGCGCCATCCGCTGCTGTTCAGGCTCACCGACGTGCGCGCGGACGCCGGCGGCCCCTTCCACATCATCAACACCACGCTGAACACCACCAGCTCCACGAATGCGAAGCTGCGCGCGCGCAATGGCGAAAACATGGTGCTGACACCGCTGTACTGCGGTTCCACCGCCACGGGTTATCGCCGCACCACCGACTACCTGCGCGGCGAACTCACGTTGTCGACGGCGTTCTCGGTGTCCGGTGCGGCCGTGGATCCGGACACGTATGCGACCAAATCACGGCCAGTCAGCTTTCTCATGGCGCTGCTCAACGTGCGGCTGGGTGTCTGGGTGCGCAACCCGCGGCACGAGCCTAAGCGCTGGAGATTCCCCGCCTGGTACCAGCTCATGCTTCGCGAGATGCTCGGCGTCGGCCTGAGCGAAAGCGACTCACGCATCCACCTGGCCGATGGCGGCCACTTCGAGAACCTGGGCCTGTACGAACTGCTGCGGCGGCGCTGCCGCTACATCGTCGTCAGCGATGCGGGCGCGGACCCGGCCTGCACACTCGCGGACCTCGGCCAAGCCGTGCAACGCGCGCGCGCGGATCTCGGCGCGGAAGTCGATATCTGCGCGGACCCGCTGTTCCACGACAATGGGCCATTGAATGGTGACATCCGCAAGCGCGCGCATCTCGTCGGCCAGGTCACCTACAGCGATGGCAGCCATGGCGAGATCCTCTATCTCAAGGCGCTGTTACGCGAACACCTGGGGGCCGACATCTACGGCTACTGGCGCACCAGCGCACCAACCCGGAGTTCCCGAACCAGCCTACCTCCAACCAGTTCTACGGCGAGCTGCAGTTCGACAGCTATCGCGAGCTCGGCCGCCAGCTCATGGCCGGCATCGTCGGCGATGACGGCGACATCGAGAAGATGTTCGCCCGCTGGCGCACAGGATCCGTTGGCGAGGACAGATAGTCAGACGGCCGCTCAGCAGCTCTCCCGGTCGCCGAACCGCTCGACCATGATGTCGATGAGCACGCGCACCTTGCACGGGGCGCTGCCACCGGGCGGCCGCACCACGTACACCCCGGCCTCGGGCATGGGGTATTCGGGCATCACTTCCACCAGGGCGCCGCTCTGCAGGTGCTCGTTGAGCGCCATTGTCGGCGCTGAAGCGCGTGTTGCGCGGATGCACGGTGATGCGTTTGCCCTCGTGCATGAGTGGCCACTCATCGTTGATGCGATTGATGGTGGCGTGTTCCAGCAAATCGTCGACGCTGCGCGGCGTGCCGTGTTTCGCCAGGTAGTCGGGGCCTGCGACCAGCTTGCCGCCGAAAGGCGCGATGCGCCGCGCCACCAGGTTCGAGTCGTCGAGCACGCCGAGACGGATCGCGGCGTCGAATCCTTCGGACACCAGGTCCACCAGCCGATCGCTGAATGAGGCCTGGATTTCGAGCTCGGGATAACGTGCCGCGAGTTGCGCCAGCACCGGGGCGAAATGCGTGGCGCCGAAGGAAAGCGGCAGCGCTACGCGCAGTCGTCCGCGCACGCTGCCGGTAGGTGAAAGCGCATCGCGCGCGGCGTCGGCTTCGGCGGCGATGCGCGCCGCATGTTCACGAAAGGTGGCGCCGGCCTCGGTCAACGCCGCGCCGCGCGTATTCCGCGTGAGCAGGGTCGCGCCCAACGACTTCTCGAGCCGCGCCAGCCGGCGGCTGACGATGGACTTGCTCACCCCGAGCCGGCCGGCCGCCGGGCTCAGTCCCCCGGCATCGGCAACGGCCACAAAGGCCTGAATATCCTCAATTTCCATGCTTGCGTTCCACTTTATGCGACGCCGAGTTGCATTTCTCGGGGCTACTGTCGCTCGTTACGGAACGTGAAGATGCTGCCACCGAGGCAAGGAATCAATAGAAAAGGAGAGGCCCATGAAGTCTTTGTTGGTCATCAATAGCAGCGCCGCCCGTGAAGGCTCGGTGTCGCGCGAGCTGGTGGAATTTGCGGTGGACCGTCTGCTGCAGGACGCGCCCCAGGCCGGCGTGCAGCGCCGCGATCTCGGCACCCACCCGGTGCCGCATCTCGAAGTGGCCACCCTGAACGGCGTGCGCGGTACGCCCACCACGGTGGTGGAACAGGCGGCGCGGGCACTGTCCGACGAACTCATCGCCGAGCTGCGCGCCGCCGACACCATCGTGATCGGCGCGCCCATGTACAACTTCGGTGTCACCACGTCGCTGCGTGCCTGGTTCGACCACGTGCTGCGCGCGGGCGAGACCTTTTCGTATTCTGCGGAAGGCCCCAAGGGCCTGATGACCAACAAGCGTGTCATCGTCATCGAGTCGCGCGGCGGGTTGTACAGCGAAGGGCCCGCCGCGGCCATCGACTTCCAGGAGCCCTACCTCCGGCACCTGCTGGGCTTCATCGGCATCACGGACGTCACGTTCGTGCATGCCGAGAAGATCGGCTACGGACCCGAGGCGCGCGCGGCCGCGCTGGTCAAGGCGCGTGCGCAGATCGAGGCCCTGGCCGGCGCCGCCCTCGCGCAGGCTGCCTAACAATCCTTGAGAGGGATGGCCGGGTCCGCGAGATTGCGCGGATCCGGCCGTGCCCGCGCCGGGATGAGCTTGCGCGCGCCGAGCTGGTCTTTCGCGGCATTCACCGTGTCCACGGCGATCAGCTCACCTTCTTTCAGGTAACACACGCTGAACGATCGAGTCGCGGGGTCGCCGCGCAGCACCGCATGATCGTGCCCCTGCGCCAGGCCCACGATGATCATCTTGAGGTCGTACTGATCCGACCAGAACCACGGCACCTTGTCGTGCACCGTGGCGATGCCCATCATGTTGAGCGCCGCGCTCTGGGCCTGCTCGAAGGCGTTGTCCACGGACTCGAGCAACACGCGTATGCCGTAGTGAATGGAGGGATGCCGAGCGCAGTCCCCGGCCGCGAAAATGCGCGGATCGGAAGTGCGGCAGTACTCGTCGACCAGGATGCCGGCATCGCAGGCCAGCCCGGCGTCCCGAGCCAGCGAGTCATTGGGTGAAACGCCGATGGCCACCAGCACGAAATCGGCGCGCACCTCGCTGCCGTCATCGAGACGCACAGCGGCCACGCGTGCGGAGCCGGCGTATTTTGGTGCGGCCTCGGGCACGAACGCCGAGACCTTCGCATTGCAGCGGATCTGCACACCGTGTTTCGCGTGTTCCGCCTCGTAGAACTGCGACACCCAGGGCGACACCACGCGGCTCATGACGCGGTCGGCGGCGTCCAGCACCATCACCTCGATCTGCAGTTCGCGGCAGGTGGCCGCGGCTTCCAGGCCGATGTAACCACCACCGACGATCACGCAACGGCTGCCCGCAACAAGCTCGGCGCGCAGGCGCTCCACATCCGCGAAACTGCGCAGGTAGTGGACGCCGGCGAGTTCGGCGCCCGGCACCTTGATCAACCGCGCGCTGCTGCCCGTGGCCAGCAGCAGCTGGTCGTAATCCACGTGTGATCCATCGGCGATCTCGACGCGCTGCCGCTCGCGGTCGATTCGGGTGGCCGCGAATCCGAGGCTCATTTCTATGGAGTGCTCGGCGTAGTATTCCGCATGGCGGATCAGCAACCGATCGCGCGCCAGCGTGCCCGCGAGGAATTTCTTGGACAGCGGCGGCCGCTGATAGGGCAGCAATCCTTCGTCGCCGATCAGCGTGACCGGCCCGAGATGTCCGCGGCGACGCAGCGTCTCCACCGCCTGGCCACCAGCCTGTCCGCCGCCCACGATCACCATGTGACTCAACATTCGAATCTGCCTCCTGTCCAACTATCGCACCAAGATCGGGCGCATCGTGCAATGGCGCGCCAAATTGGTGCCGGAATATTCACGATCCGGACTGCCAATTGCGGAATTGCCGCTATGTTGGGCTTTCGGGATACTGGCACGGAAGCTGCACTGCGATTAGGGCTCGCCGATGTCGGCGTCCGCATTCGTCAAAAGTTTCCGGCATGACGGTGACGGAGGTGAAGGGTTTCGGTCGCCAGCGCGGTCATACCGAGCTGTATCGTGGCGCCGAATACGTCGTCGACTTCGTCCCGAAGACCAAGATCGAAGTGGCCGTCCGCAGTGATCTCGTCGATCAAGTGGTCGAAGCCATCCTCAAGGCCGCCAAGACCGGCAAGGTCGGCGACGGCAAGATCTTCATCACCGACATCGATCGCGTCATCCGCATCCGTACGGGTGAAACGGACAACTCCGCCCTGTAAAGGCATACCCGCGAGCAACGTTTGATGAACGACGGCCCGCTGCCGATTCGGCAGTGGGCCGTTGACTAGAAGAATGCCCGTCGTGACAGCGACGGGCCGGCGTTGAGAGTGTGGCGCGAGCCACTGACAAGAGGGGTTTGAACAATGAGATTGCCTATCTACCGGGTGCCGGCGGCGCTCGGCTTGCTGCTGTGCCCGTTACTTTCCCATGCCCAGGACGCGGCACCCACGATCGACACCGGCGACACCGCCTGGATCATCGCCGCCACCGCCCTGGTCCTGTTCATGACGCTGCCCGGTCTCGCGCTGTTCTACGCGGGCCTGGTGCGCGCCAAGAACGTGCTTTCCATCCTCATGCAATGTTTCGCCATCACCGGCGTGGTGTCGCTGCTGTGGCTGGCGGTGGGTTATTCACTGGTGTTCTCGGATGGCGGCTCCGCGCAGGCCTTCATCGGCGGACTCGACAAGGCCTTCCTGCTGGGCGTGACGCGCGACTCCGTCTTCGGGACCATCCCCGAGACGCTGTTCTTCATGTTCCAGATGACGTTCGCCATCATCACGCCGGCGCTGGTCATCGGTGGCTTCGCCGAGCGCAAACGCTTCTCCGCCGTGCTGGCCTTCAGCGCGCTGTGGCTGCTGCTGGTTTACGTACCGTTGGCGCACTGGGTCTGGGGCGGCGGCTGGCTGGCCGATCTCGGCGTCATGGATTTCGCGGGCGGCATCGTGGTGCACGTGAGCGCGGGCGTGTCCGCGCTGGTCTGCGCGGTGGTGGTCGGCCGGCGCCGCGGCTTTCCGCACACGGCGATGACGCCGCACAGCCTGCCATTCACGGTGGCGGGCGCCGGCATGCTCTGGGTGGGTTGGTTCGGCTTCAACGCCGGCAGCGCGCTCGCGGCCAACGGGTCGGCGGGCATGGCCATGCTGACCACGCACATGGGCGCATCCGCCGGAGCACTCGCGTGGATGTTCATCGAGTGGAAGAAGTACGGTAAGCCTTCGATGCTGGGTGTGGCCACGGGCGTCGTCGCCGGCTTGGGCACCATCACGCCGGCATCCGGATTCGTGGGCCCGCTGGGCGCGGTGGTGATCGGCCTTTGCGCAGGAACGGTCTGCTTCTTCGCCACGCAGCTCCTCAAGCGCAAGCTGCAGATCGACGATTCGCTGGACGTGTCGCCGGTGCACGGCGTGGGCGGTGTGATCGGCACGCTGCTCACCGGCGTGTTTGCCGCGGTGAGTCTGGGCGGCACGGGTTTCACGGTACAGACCAGCATGCTCGCGCAAGTGGGCGTGCAGGCGCTGGGCGTGGTCGCCACCGCAGCCTGGTGTGCGTTCGTCACGTGGTCGATTCTCAAGTTGTGCGATGCGCTGTTCAAGCTGCGCGTGTCGGAAGAGAAAGAGACCGAGGGTCTCGATCTCGCCGAGCATGGGGAGCGGGGTTACTCTCCCTGATCCCTGACGCTCTTCGAGGTTGACCATGCCGCGCGCCATCCGCATTCACGCAGCCGGTGGCGCGGAGGTGATGCGCCTCGAAGAGCAGGAAGTCAGCGAGCCCGGTGTCGGTGAGGTGCGCGTGCGCCACACCGCCATCGGGCTCAACTACATCGACGTGTACGACCGCTCGGGTTTGTACGCGCAGAACATGCCCGCGGGCCTGGGCCGCGAAGCCGCCGGAATCGTCGAAGCGGTGGGCAGGAAGGTGCGCGGTTTTCACACTGGCGACCGCGTGGCCTACGTACATTCGGTGCCGGGTTCGTACAGCGAGCGGCGCAATGTGCCGGCGTCGCGGCTGGTGAAGATTCCAGCGGGTATCAGCGACGAACAGGCCGCGGTGCTCATGCTCAAGGGGCTAACCGCCTGCTACCTGCTGCGCCACACCTGGCGCGTGAAACGCGGCGAAGTGATCGTCGTGCACGCGGCGGCGGGCGGCGTGGGATTGCTGCTTTCGCAATGGGGCAGGGCGCTGGGCGCGACCGTCATCGGCATCGTCGGCAACGACGAGAAGGCGAAGCTCGCGAAGAAAAACGGCTGCAAGCACGTGCTGGTGCGCGGCCGCGACGATGTTGCCGCCTCCGTGAAGAAGCTGACCCGGGGCGTTGGCGCACAGGTGGTCTACGACGCCGTGGGCAAGGACACGTTCTTCGAGTCGCTCGACTGCCTGCGCAAGCGCGGTCTCATGGTGAGCTATGGCAGTGCGTCAGGGCCGGTCGCGCCGTTTTCACCGGCGGAGCTGGTGAAACGTGGCAGCCTGTACGTCACGCGCCCGACATTGTTCGACTACACGGCCGACCGCGCCGACCTGGAGTCATTGGCGCGGGAGACTTTCGCCGCCGTGAAGAAGAAGTGGGTGAAGGTCCGTATTCATCAGCGCTACAAGCTCGCCGACGCCGCTCAGGCGCATCGCGATCTCGAGTCGCGCCGGACCACCGGCGCCAGCGTGCTGTTGCCCTAGCTACCCAAACGCGCAAACCTGCTGGAAAATGGGGACATTCCTCATTTCGCCGGCACGGCAAAACGGGGACGCGCCTTCCAGGCACGTCCCCGTTTGCAGGAAATGAGGAATGTCCCCATTTTCCAGCAGGGTTGAGCGCTCGGTCCGTATCCGGACTTCACGCATCCGGCAGCAACAGGGAATATCTGATCCTGCCGTCCGGCGCGAGGCCGATCCGCCAGAGCAATGTTCCATTGGCGTACTTGACCCGATAGACGTCCCAGCCGCCATCACCGACTTTCACGAATTCGATCGACTTGATGGCGCCGAGGAATTCCATGGTCTGCTTCAGGTGCGGCAACTGCGTCCGCACGGTCTCGGCGAGGTGGCTTTCCATGTCTTCGTAGTTGGGCGATCCCGCGGACATTGCGTTCACGTACTTCCGCGTCACCGCTTCACTGCCGGGAGCAGGTGTATTGCTCGCGACGCGGGCGGCTATTTCCGCCTTGGCCTGCGCGATGCTGGCCTCGTCGACGCGCGGCAGGATGAAGCGGGCGCCACCCTGGGTCAGGGTGACCGAACTGGCGGGGCCGCCGTCGTCGGCGAACACGAGCTGTGCGTCCACCACCTTCAGGAAAAACGCGTTATCGCTCTCCGCGTAGATGTCGACCGCTGGCTGGCCCGCCATCTGTGACTGCAGGCCGTCGCCTTTGCGGGTCACGGTGAAGACCTGCCCATCGACGAACAGGTAGGTGCCGACATACCGATCCAGCGTGGCGGCGGGTAGTTTGATCTCCTGCCGCTCCTGTTTGGGCTGCGCCGCGGCCACGGGCGCCGGAGCGTCCGCGTTCGGTGGGGCCACCTGCGCGGCCACCGCGGTCAGGGCGATTGAGACGGATGCGAGAGTGGCCGCGCCCAGCCGGCGCCACCTCACGGGCTTTCTGATCATGTGTTCGATCCTTTCTTCCAGAAATGACTTGGATTCCGACATCGCCGCGACCGCGCCGATGTACGCTGACTGACGTTCACCCACGACGATCAGCGTCTCGCCGTAATGCGCCGGGTCGACTCCGGCCCTGAGAACCCGCGCGTCGCAATCGATCTCGATGGCGTAGCGCAATCGCCGCAGCTGCCACCAGAGCGGCAGGTTCCACGGCATGAAGACCAGTAATGCGAGCGCGGACGTGAATAGCTGCGGGTCGCGTGCATCGAGGTGCGCTTGTTCGTGCGCCAGCACGGAGGTCTGGTGCTGCGAGGAGGCGTTCGCGACCCACTCGGGCAGCGCGATGCTCGGGCGCAGCAGGCCCACCACCGCGGGGCCGACGTCGGCGGTCAGGTAGACAGGAATTCCCGCGACTGTTTCGCGCCGCCAGCGGCGCTTGCGGACCGCCAGCTGGATTCCGCTCGCGAACAGCGCCAGCAGCATCGCGACGGACACGCCCAGCCAGAGCCGGCGGATGGTCTCATCGGCGACGCGCCAGCTCCGCGGCTCCGGTTCGCCCGTGATCCACACGGCGGGAGAGAGCGTGAGCGTGGTGGTCTGGCGCAGCGCGACGATCTTGCTGCTCACCTGGTCGCCGAGCACATCGGGCACCTCGAAGGTGACCGACGACATCAGCGTCGGGAGAACCAGCGATGCGACGATGGCGGTGATCCAGACCCAGCGCGTGCCCGCCTGCTTGAGCCGCGCCGCGCGCTCGGCGAGGAACGCGCCCACCGACAGCAGCAGCGAGACCATGATCGCGTAGAACATCCAGGCCAGCATCTACTTCTCCTTCTTCCCGGTGCTGGCGAGCAGCTCGCGCATGCGCTGGATCTGGTCGGCGGAGAGTTTCTTGTCCGACACCAGGTGAGTGAACAGCAGTTCCGCCGAGCCCTTGAACAACTTGCCGGTGAGGTGTTGCAAGGCGCTCTTGCGCGCGGCGTCTTCCTTCACCGTGGCGAAGTAGCGATGCACGCGCCCCTCCTCCTCGTGCTTCACGTACCCCTTCTGCTCCAGCGTGCGCAGGATGGTGAGCACCGTGGTGTATGCCAGATCGTCGGCCAGCTTCTCCTTGACCTCGTTGACCACCGACGGGCCGTGCTCCCAGAGCACCTGCATGACGTCGGCTTCGCGATCGGTGAGATAGATGTCGTTGGTCACGTGGGGCGCCTCACTACTAGATGTCTAGTAGTTAACGCCGACAGCGACGACTTGTCAACTATAAGTCTAGTAGTAAGCGTTCAGCCGGCGGGCGGGACCTTCGGACGCCGAACGGAGGCCTGCATGAGCAGCATGGCCGTGATGGGCGAGGTGGTCACCACGAACACGGTGATGAGCACCTCGTGTACCACGGCCTTGCCGCTCGTGACCGACGCCAGAAGCATGGATGCCAGCAGCACGCATCCCAGCCCCAGCGTGTTGCCCATGGAGGGCCCATGCATGCGCGCGTAAAAACTTGGCAGCCGCAGCAGCCCGAGGGAGCCGAGGGCGGTGCACAGCCCACCGACGACGAGCAACACCGCGGCGATGATCGACGCCCAGGCCGGAAGCGAGTCGCCGGTCATGGCTCGATGGCCTCGCCGCGCAGCAGGAACTTCGACAGCGCGATCGAGCCGACGAAGCCGAACAGCGCGATCAGCAGGGCGACGTCGAAGTACATGGTAGAGCCGGAGCGGATGCCCAGCGCCAGCAGCGTCATCATGCCGTTCACGTAGAAAGTATCGAGCGCGAGGATGCGATCCTGCGCGCGGGGGCCCCGCAGTACGCGGATCGCGGCGAAGGCCATGGCCAGCACGAAGCACAGCTGCGCGAAGCCGATGGCGAAATCGAGGATGCCGTTCATTCGAAGATCTCCATGAGCAGGCTTTCATAGCGCTGCTTGATGGTGTCTATCCAGTGCTGGTTTTCGGTCAGGTCGAGTACGTGCAACGTGAGCGTGGAGCCGTCCTCGGACAGATTGGCCCACACCGTGCCGGGTGTCGACGTGACGATGGCCGAGAGCGTGGCGAGGCCGTGCGGGTCGCGCAGCTTCAGCGGAATGTCCACGAAGCCGGGGCGGATCTCCCGCCCGCCGGTGAGGCCCAGCACGATGCGCGCGACGTTGTAGTTGGACCGGAGGATGTCCAGCGTCACGCGACCCAGCAACCGGAAGGCGCTCGCCGGCCGTCGCAACCTCGGTTGCACCGGCCGCACGGGACGGAAACGGAACACCATGAGCAACGCCACGGCCATGCCCAGCAGCAGTTGCGTCAGCGACACCTGTGCCGCGAGCAGTAGCCAGGTGAGAGTCAGTCCCACCACCAGCAACCAGGGCTTGCGGTCTCTCATTCCGCGGCTCCATCGGTCGGCGCCAGCACGTTGCGGATGTAGGCCTCCGGGTTTTCCAGCGCCGAAGCCGCGGAGTCGAGATAGGTCATGGCGGGGCCCGCGGCCACCGTGAGCGCAATGCAGATGAGTATGAGGAACGCCACCGGCGCCGCTTCGCTGATCCACAGGCGCGGCGTCTGCCGGCCCGCCACGCTCCAGAACAGCCGCATCCCCACGCGCGACAGCGCGATGAGACCCGCGAGACCGCCGCCGAGCAGGGCGATCACCAGCAGCCATTCGCGCCCGAAGGCGCCGAACGGCGGCAGGGCGTCGATGGCGGCCGCGACCAGCGCGAACTTCGCGATGAACCCCGCCAGCGGTGGCAGGCCGGTGACCAGCAGCGCGCAGCAGACGAAGGTGAGGCCGAGGAACGCGGTGGCCGCGGGCAGCGCCACGCCCACTTCGTCGTCGGGAGAATAGGGGTCGGGTGGCTCGCCCACCGCGAATGCCGAGTAGGTAGGCGGCGGCGTGGCGGCGGTCTCTTCCTCGCGCACGGGCGCGGACCGCAGGCGCTCCGCCATGCCGGTGAGCAGGAAGAACGCCGCGGTCGCGAACACCGAGCCCAGCATGTAGAACAGCGCGGGCGCGAGCATCGCGGGCACGCCCGAGCCGACGGCCGCCAGTATCGTGCCGGAGGAAAGGATCACCACGAACGCCACCAGGCGCGGCAACTGGCGCGATGCCAGCATGCCGAGGATGCCATACACCATCGTCGCCAGCGCCAGGTAGTACAGCCACACGCCACCGAACGGAGTGCTGGCGTCCTCGAGCAGCGAGGCCGCGCGCAGGATGGCGTACACACCCACCTTGGTGGTGATGGCGAACATCGCCGCGACGGGCGCGCCCGCGGCGTGATACGCGCCCGGCAGCCAGAAACTCAGCGGCCAGCCCGCCGCCTTCACGAGGAACGCAATGGCCAGGATGGCGGCGCCGGCCTCGGCAATGTTGTGGTCCCCCTCGGACATGCCGCGCCAATGCACGGCGATCTCCGCCATGTTCAGCGTGCCCACGACGCTGTAGATCATCGCCACGCCCAGCAGGAAGGCGAACGAGGCCGTGAGGTTCACCGCCACGAAATGCAGCGACATCTTCGTGCGCTGCGGGCCGCCGCCATGAAGCAGCAGCGCATACGAGGCCGCGAGCAGGACCTCGAAGAACACGAACAGGTTGAACAGGTCGCCCGTGAGGAAGGCGCCGTTGAGCCCCATCAGCAGGAATTGCACCAGTGAGTGATAGTGCACTCCCATGCGATCCCAGCGGCCGATGGAATACACCACCGACGCCAGCGCGAGGATGGAATTCACCAGCACCATGAGCGCCGACAACCGGTCGACCACGAGCACGATGCCGACCGGGGCGCGCCAGTCGCCGATGGCATAGACGCCGATTCCTTCGGGCCAGATGCCGGGCACGAGGTCGGAGGTGATCCACACCATGGCGATTGCGGCGGCCAGTTGCGCCAGCGTGCTCGACAACGTGAGCACCAGCCGCGGCACGCGTCGCGTCTCCGCGAGCAGCAGCAGTACCGCGCCCGTGATCAGCGGGATCACGATGGGCAATACCGGCAGGTGGCGGGCCCAGTCGATCACGAGTCACGCTCCTGGCCATCGACATGGTCGGTGCCCGTCATGCCGCGCGTGGCGATGATGACGACGAGGAACAGGGCCGTGGTGGCGAAGCCGATGACGATGGCGGTGAGCACCAGCGACTGCGGCACGGGATCGGCGAGACGCGACAGGTCGGTCGCGCCATCCAGGATGGGCGGCGAGTCGACTTTGAGCCTGCCCATCGAGAAGATGAACAGGTTCACTGCGTAGGACAGCAGCGACATGCCGATGATGACCTGGAAGGTGCGTGGCCGCAGCAGCAGCCAGATGCCCGAGGCTGCCAGCACACCGATGGCGAGGGCGACGACCATCTCCATCTGACTACTGGCTCCCTTCGCCGGGCGCGGCAGGCCGCACATGCGTCGAGGAGGTCTCGACGGGCCGGCGATAGCTGCGCAGGGACTGGTGAGCCAGCGCGATGAGAATCAGCGTGCTCCCGCCCACGACCAGAAGATAGACGCCGAGATCGAACAGCAGCGTGCTCGACAGGTGCACCTCGCCCAGCAGCGGCAGCGCGGCGTGCCATTCGAGGCTGGTGAGGAAGTTGCCGGGCAGCAGCCACGCTGCCACACCCGCGCCGGCGGCGCACAGCAGGCCGAGTGCGATCGCGTACTGCGGATGGATGTTCATGCGCGACTCGATCCAGAGGGTGCCGCTGACCATGTACTGCACGATGAAGCCCGTGGCCAGCACGAGGCCGCCGACGAATCCGCCGCCGGGTGCGTTGTGTCCGCGCAGTAGAAAAAACACCGAGATCACGCCCGCGACCGGCAGCAACAATCTTCCGAGCACCGCGGGCACGCGCATGGTGCCGCGCGGCAGCGAATCGCCGCTGGGCACCGGGGAGAATCCGTCACCATCCGCGAGCTGCGCGCGCGGCAGTGGCATGCTCTCGGGCGCCGGGCGGAACCGCCGCAGCAGTTTGTACACCGCCAGCGCCACGATGCCGACCACGGTGATCTCGCCGAGGGTGTCGAAGCCGCGGAAGTCGACGAGGATGACGTTGACCACGTTGCGCCCGCCGCCCTCCGGCAGCGCGTTCGTCAGGAAATATTCCGCGATGCCCGGCGTGCGCGGGCGGGTCATGATGACGTACGCGATGGCCGCGAGCCCCGTGCCGCCGATCACGGCGAGCACCGCGTCGCGCATGCGCCGCACACGCGCGCGCGACCAGGTGCCCCGATCCGGCTCCTCGCTTTCCAGCCGTTTCGGCAGCCAGCGCAGTCCCAGCACCAGCAGCACCGTGGTCACCACTTCCACGCTCACCTGGGTGAGCGCGAGGTCGGGCGCCGAGAACCACGCGAAGGTGAGGCAGGTGATGAGACCCGCGCCGCCGGTCATGATGAGCGCCGCGAGACGATGGAACTTCGCCTGCATGGCGGCGCCGATCGCACAGGCCCCGCCGACCACCCATAACAACGCGAACGTGGGATTCAGCGGCGTCGACACGATGCTGTGAGCCAGCGCTCTCTGATGCCAGATCGTGTAAGTGGTGACGGCCACGGCGGCAAGCACGATGAGCGCGAGCTGTGGTTGCAGGCGGCGGGTCGAGAACGTGTTCAGCAACCGGTCCGCGGTGCGCATGAGCACCACCATGGAGACGTCGAAGCTGCGCTTGCCATCCAGCGGCTTGCTGAAGGGCGCGGGCGCCAGCGCGCCATCGCGACGCCGGTACAGCAGTAGATAGAGCAGCGTGCCGCCGATGAGCGCGACCACGCTCATGATCAACGGCAACGTGAGCCCGTGCCACACGGCCAGGCTGTATCCGGGCATGTCCGACCCGAGTACGGCCCTCGCCGCACCGTCGAGGAAAGGTCCGATGGTGCGCGCAGGGAATATGCCGACCAGCAGGCAGGCCGCCACCAGCAGCGCGCTCGGCGCCAGCATCCAGCGCGTGGGGTCGTGCGGCTCGCGCGGAAGATTCTGCGACATCGGACCGAAGAACGTGCGATGCACGAGTCTCAGCGAGTACGCCACGCTGAACACGCCGGCCAGTGTCGCCACCGATGGCAGGCCGAAGCGCAGCCAGGGGTTGGCGCTCGCGAAGATGGTTTCGGCGAAGAACATTTCCTTGGACAGGAATCCGTTCATCAGTGGCACGCCGGCCATGGCCGCGGCGGCCACCGTGGCCAGCGTCGCCGTAATCGGCATGACGGCCGCGAGCCCGCCCAGTCTCTTCAGGTTGCGGGTGCCGGACTCGTGATCGACGATGCCGGCCGCCATGAACAGTGAAGCCTTGAACGTGGCGTGATTCATCATGTGGAACACGGCGGCGATCAGCGCCAGCGCGCTGTTCATGCCCAGCAGCAGGGTGACCAGTCCGAGATGGCTGATCGTCGAGTAGGCGAGCACACCCTTGATGTCGCGCTGGAACAGCGCCGCGACGGCGCCGAGCAGCAGCGTGATCAAGCCGGCGCCGCACACCAGCGTGAACCACAGATCCGTGCCCGACAGGACCGGCCACAACCTGGCCAGCAGGAAAACACCCGCCTTCACCATGGTGGCCGAGTGCAGATAGGCCGAAACCGGAGTGGGCGCGGCCATGGCATGCGGCAGCCAGAAGTGGAACGGAAACTGCGCGCTCTTGGTGAAAGCGCCGATGAGCAGCAGCACCAGCAGGGTCGGATACCAGGCATGCGTGCGCACGGTGTCGCCCGCGGCCAGCAGGTCGTCGAGTTCGTAGCTGCCGACGATCTCGCCGATGAGCAGCACCGCGGCGAGCAGGCACAAGCCACCCGCAGCCGTGACCGTGAGCGACATGCCGGCGCCACGCCGCGCTTCACCGCGGTGATACCAGTACGCGATGAGCATGAACGAGGTGAAGCTGGTGAGCTCCCAGAACACCGCGAGCTGGATCAGGTTGCCCGACAGCACGATGCCCAGCATCGCGCCCATGAAGGCGAGCAGGAATGAGAAGAAACGCGGCACGGGATCCGCGGGAGACATGTAGTAGCGGGCATAGAACACCACCAACGTCCCCACGCCCGACACGAGCAGCGTGAACACCCAGGCCAGTCCATCGAGCCGCAGGCTGAGCGAAAGCCCCCACTGTGGCAGCCAGGCAAGCCCCGCGCGGACCACACCGCCATCGCTCACGTCGCCGTACAGCGTGGCCGCGAGCACCGCAGTCGCCAGCGCGAACGCGCCTGCCAGCGTCGCGGCGCCATTGCGGGCGTTCCGCGGCAGCATCGCGGCGCACAGGCTGCCGACGAAAGGCAGCAGAAGGATCACCGCGAGGACCAGGGATCGGCTCATGCAGGTGATATTACGTGAACAACTCGCGCGCCCCGGCCACCACCGCCGCCATCGCGGGGTGTCGGATGCGTCGTTCCAACGAGATGGCGAAAAATTGCGCCGTGACGGGACGCGCCGCCCCGATGCGCTGGAAGCCGTATTCCCGGCGGAACTGCGACTCCTGCACCGCGGGGACGGGCGCGAAGCCGTGCCCGGCGCGCGCGAACTCGCGCAACAGTCCGAAGTCCTCGAATTCGCCGACCAGCACCGGGCGCAGATCGTGCTGCTCCAGCCATTGATCGAGGGCGCGGCGGATGGCTGTGTCGTCGGTGGGCAGCAACATGGGCACACCGGAGAGGGAGCGGGGGAATCCGCGCCGCAGGCTGGCGGCGATCGCCGGAGTCGCCATCCAGGTGATTCCGCAGCTGCCGAGCAGGTGATTGTAGGCGCGCACGTTCAGCGTCGGTGACGCAGGCGCGTCCGAGATGACGACATCGAGCTCGTGCATGGCGAGACGGGCTACCAGCCGCTCGAGCGTGCCTTCATGACAGGTGATGCGCACGGGTTGGCCCATGCGCATCGCGGGGTCGAGCAGGCGTTGCGCGACTTCCTTGGGCACCACGTCGTCGATGCCCACGGTGAATCGCAGTGGCCGCTGCGAAGGACGCTGCTCGAGCGCGTCGAGCAACTCGCGTCCGACGTCGAAGATCTGGTCCGCGTACGTGAACACCACGCGGCCGACTTCCGTGGGGATGAGTTTGCGCCCGGACTTGGTGAGTAGTTTGGCGCCGAGCCGTTCCTCCAGCGTGCGCAATTGCGCGCTCACCGTGGGCGGCGACAGGGCGAGTTCGTTCGCGGCGCGCGTCAGGCTGCCGGTACGCACCACCGACCAGAAGTAGAGCAGGTGCTGGTAGTTGAGTTTTCGCGAGATCGCCATGGTTCGACAAAAGCTAACCGATTTGGCGAATCTTTCAAATTGTCCGAAGCATGCGGTTTGGCCAGAATTGCCCGCATGAGCTTTTCACCATTGCACCTGCCCGCGGGCCGCCCCGCCATATTCGTCGCCGAAGGCGACGCGCGCCGCCTGTCGTTCCTGCTCGACGGGGGACGCGAGGGAGCGCACGATCTCGCGCACCTGCGCGAACTGCGCGCCGAACTCGAGCGCGCCATCATCGTGTCTCCGGACGACATTCCGCCCGGCGTCATCACCATGTACAGCGTGGCCACGGTGGTCGACGTGACCGCAGGCGATCGCCGCGAGATCACGCTGGTGTATCCGCACGAGACCCAGCCCGCGGAGGGCCGGATTTCCGTGCTCGCGCCGCTCGGCACCGCGTTGCTCGGTTACCGCGAAGGTGACGAGGTGGAGTGGCTCATGCCAGGCGGAATCCGCCGCCTGCGCATAGAAAAAGTAAGGAGCTCCCATGAAACTGCTGTGCGCCACTGATCTCGAACCTCGCAGCGAGGCGGCCGTCGACCGTGCCTGCCAGCTTCGCGATGCCTTGCGCGCCAGCCTGACGCTGGTGCACGTGGTGCCGCCCATGGGCGCCGAGAACGGCACACTGGAGCAGCGGCTGCTGAGTGCCAGCGGCCGGCTCGCGCATCGCGCGCGGCACGCCGGCGATGGCATCCAGCTGGTCCTGCGCTGCGGTCGTCCGTCCACGGTGGTCTGCGAGGAAGCGGCCAACGTGGATCTGGTGGTCATCGGGCCTCATGAGCAAAAGACGGCCGACGCGTTGCGCGGCACGCTGACCGAGAGGCTGCTCTCGGAAGCGCGCCGTCCCGTGCTGGTCGTGCGACGCCCCGGACGCGCCGCCTACGACTCCGTGCTCCTGGCGCTGGACGGGTCACCCGCCACGCAGCAGGTGGTGCGCCTGGCCGAACGGCTGCCGCTTGCCGAAGGTGCGCGGCTGGCCGTGGTGCATGCGCACGAGCCGCCGTACGAGGCCATGATGAACACCGTCGGCGTGGGTAATCTCAGCGTGGCGCGTTACGCCTCGGCGTCGATGTCGCAGGCCGCCGCGATGATCCACGCGGAACTGCAGCAGTACAGCCGCGAGCCCGGGCGCTATCGCGTCATGTTGATGGATGCGCGGCCCGCCCCGGCGATCCGCCAGGCGATGACCGAAGTGCGGCCGGACCTGCTGATACTGGGCACGCGTGGCCATGGGCGCTTCCGGCGGGCACTGCTGGGCAGCACGGCTCACGAAGCGCTGCAGAATTCGGAGTGCGACGTATTGCTGGTGCCGGAAGCGGCGAATGCCGCGCCACCCGCGGCGCGGCAGGACTCCGGCCCGCGCGCCGCCTGAAGGCGCGCCGTGCGGGCGCGCGCGTTACCTGACTACGTGCAGCGCGCGCGCGTTGCGGCCGACGGCCAGCGCGCCCGATCGAACTACTTCGACGATGTCGGTGCGCCCGCCCAGGTCGGAGACGAACTGGTTCACCTCGGCCTCGGACGCCGTGAGCTCCACGACGAAGCCATCCGGCGAAGGTTCGAGCACGCGGCCACCGGCCCGCACGACATAACCGCGCACCGAATCCACGAGCTGTGGCTCGATTCGCAGCTTGAGCACCACCAGTTCACGCTCGATGTGTTCGCCGCGCGTCAGGTCTTCGACCGCGACTACGTCGATGAGCTTGTTGAGCTGGTTGACGATCTGCAGGATCACGCCGTCCGCGCCCTTGGTCACCAGCGTGACGCGCGATACCAGCGGGTCATCCGTGGCCGCCACCGACAGCGACTCGATGTTGTAGCCACGCGTCGAGAAAAGCCCGGTGACGCGGGTGAGCGCGCCGGCCTCGTTCTGCAGGTGGATGGCGATGATATGACGCATCTTCTGTAGGGTCTGTGGCTGTGTCTGCACGCCGCCGAGGATAGCGGTTTGAAGCCGGCCTGCAAACTGCTAGGCTCCCTGAATCTATGGCAAAAACCCCCCCGAAAACAGACAAGTACCGTGACTTGACGCGGTCGACGCAGTCGAGCGCGCCCTCCATCCAGCACCCGCTGGCCGGCAAGAAGATGACCGGCGCCGAGATGATCGTGCAGGTATTGGCGGACGAGGGTGTCACGACGATTTTCGGGTACTCGGGCGGCGCCATCCTGCCCACCTACGACGCGGTGTTCTGCTTCAACGAAGATCGCGCGAAGAAGGGCGAGCCGCAGATGCCGCTCATCGTTCCCGCCAATGAGCAGGGCGCGGGCTTCATGGCCGCGGGTTACGCGCGCGCCAGCGGCCGCGTGGGAGTTGCCGTCGTCACGTCGGGTCCCGGCGCCACCAACACGGTGACGCCCATCCGCGATTCCATGGCCGATTCCATCCCCATGGTGGTGATCTGCGGACAGGTGCCGCGCAGCGCCATCGGCAGCGATGCGTTCCAGGAAGCGCCGGTGTCATCGATCATGGGTTCGGTGGCCAAGCACGTCTTTCTGGTCACCGATCCCGAGAAGCTCGAGGCCACGGTGCGCACGGCCTTCGAGATTGCGCGTACCGGCCGTCCCGGCCCGGTGGTCGTCGACGTGCCGAAGGACGTGCAGAACTGGCAGGGTGAGTTCAAGGGCACGGGCACGCTGCCCATGCCGGGATACCGCAAACGTCTCGAGAGCCTCACTACCGACATCATCGACGGCACCGAGGCCAACCATTTCTTCGAGATGCTGGGCGAGTCGCAACGTCCGCTGATCTACGCCGGCGGCGGCGTCGTCAATGGCAACGCCGCGGAAGAACTGCGCGAGTTCGCGCGCGCTTTCGACATCCCCGTGGTCACCACGCTCATGGGCATCGGCGCCGTGGACACCACCGACAAGCTTTCGATGCGCATGCTGGGCATGCACGGCGCGGCCTTCGCCAACTACGCCGTGGACGATTGCGATTTCCTCATCGCCATCGGCGCGCGTTTCGACGATCGCGTTGCCGGCACGCCGGCCAGGTTCGCGCCGAACGCCAAGGCCATCGCGCATTTCGACATCGACCGCGCCGAGATCAACAAGGTGAAGCGCGTGCAGTGGAGCCACGTGGGCGAACTGCCCGAGGCGCTGCGCATGCTCACCGCGCACGGCAAGCGCATGGGTTTCCAGCGCGATCGATCCAAGTGGCTGGAGTATCTCGACGAGATGCGCAGCAAGTACGCGTTCAATTACGACCGCGCCAGCGAGCAGATCCAGCCTTACTACGTACTCGAAGAGATCAATCGGGTCACGAAGGGCGAGGCCATCATCGCCACCGGCGTGGGCCAGCACCAGATGTGGTCGGCGCAATACTTCGACTTCAAGAAGCCGCGGTTGTGGCTCACCTCGGGTTCCATGGGAACCATGGGCTTCGGTTTGCCGGCGGCCATCGGCGCGCAGTTCGCCAATCCCGACAAGCTGGTCATCGATATCGACGGCGACGCCTCGGTGCGCATGAACATCGGCGAGATGGAAACGGCGACTACCTACAACCTGCCCATCAAGCTCGTGGTGCTCAACAACAACGGCGACGGCATGGTGAAGCAGTGGCAGAAGCTGTTCCACAAGGGCCGCCTCTCGGCGTCCGAAAAGACTCTGCATACCAAGGACTTCATCAAGGCCGCGCAGGCTGACGGATACAAGTACGCCGTGCGTCTGGACAAGAAGGCGGATGTGCCACGCGTGATCGCGGAGTTCCTCGCCTTCAAGGGCGCGGCTTTCCTCGAGGTCATCATCGATCCCGATGCGGGCGTGTACCCCATGGTCGGCCCGGGCCAGCCTTACGAGGCCATGATCACGGGCGATTGGATTCCGTCGCGCAAGAAGGTGGACGTGAAGCCGCCTGGCGCCTCGGAGATGTTCTAAGGAGTCATGGAGAACCGCTCCAAGCTGCACGGACGGCGTCGCTTCGACGCCGTTTGAAGTGGCGTGTGAGCGCCTGAGAATCGAGCGCCTGGCATGAAATACCTGCACACGATGGTGCGCATCACGGACGTGGATGCCTCCCTCAAGTTCTACTGCGAGGCCCTCGGCCTCGAGGTCATCAAGCGCAACGATTATCCGCAGGGCAAGTTCACGCTGATCTTCCTGGCCGCCCCGGGTGATTCCGGCGCGCAGATCGAGCTCACCCATAACTGGGAGCCCGAGCAGTACGGCGGCGGCCGCAATTTCGGCCACGTGGCCTATGCCGTGGACGACATCTACGCCACCTGCGAGCGCCTGCAGAAGCACGGCATCACCATCAATCGACCGCCGCGCGACGGGCGCATGGCTTTCGTGCGTTCGCCCGACGGCATCTCCATCGAACTATTGCAGAAGGACGGGTCGCTGCCGCCATGCGAGCCCTGGGCGTCGATGCCCAATACCGGCGCCTGGTGAGCGCGTCCGGACCGGGCTCCGACGCCGCCGCGCGGCACGCCGCATTCCGCGCCGGGCGTCTCGCCATCCTTCCCTATCTACCCGGTTCCTGTGCCTGGGGCCTGGTCAGCGGCGTCGCCATGGTGAAGGGCGGCCTCGACGTGCCCTGGGCCATCGCCATGTCGATGATGGTGAACGCGGCCTCGGCCCAGTTGGCCGCGCTGCCGCTGATCGTCGCCGGCGCGCCACTGTGGGTGATCATCGCCACCGGGTTCATCACCAACCTCCGGTTCGTCATCTACAGCGCCGCCATGCGTCCGCACTTCGCGCACCTGGCGCTCAAACGACGCATGACGCTCGGTTTCTTCATGACCGACTTCACCTTCGTGCGCTTCATGCGCGCGGCGCAGGAGAACACGCTGCCTGCCACGCATCGCGATTCCTGGTTCGCGGGCATGGTGAGCATGAACCTGGTCACCTGGCATGTTTCGGCGCTCACCGGCATCGTCGGCGCCAGCTACATCCCCACCGATTGGGGACTGGAGTTCACCGGGACACTGGCGCTGGTGGCGCTGGTGGGGCCCGCGCTCAACATGAGGCCCGCGGTGGTGGGCGCGATTACTGGCGCCCTGGTCGCGCTGCTGGCGCACGGCCTGCCTTACAAGCTGGGACTGTTCGCCGGCGCCATCGCCGGCATCCTGGCCGCGACGCTCACGGATCGATTCCGGCCGCGTGATCCAAGCGCCGCGGAGGCCGCATGATTGATCCGTTATCGGGCATCGCGATGGCGGCGGTGGTAGTTGGACTCACGCTGTCGACGCTGGTGACGCGCACGTCCTTCTTCGTCGCGGGCGCGAAGATCAAGCTGAGCCACCGGGCCGAGGTGGCGCTGCGTTACGCGCCGGTGTGCACGCTGGCCGCCATCATCGCGCCGGACGTGTTGATCCACGGCGGCAGTGCGCTGGACACCAGCCTGTTCAACCCGCGGCTCGTCGGCGTCTTCGCCAGCGGCCTGTGGCTCATCTGGTCGCGCAACATCGTGGGCTGCCTGGCCGTGGGCATGCTGGCGTACAGCCTGGCAAGAGTCTATCTATAGACATTTCTTCCGGGCTTGCCCTAGCTATCGCCGCGGCGTAAGGTCCTGCTTCGTCGACAACAACTACAACCTACGACGAGGGGAAACACATGCAGGGTTTTGGCGGCTTTCTGGTCCTCATGGGGGCCGGGTCCTTCGTGTTGCACCTGATCAACATGGAATTCATCCTGGTCAGCTGGGTGGACAACTGGGGCACCGGGGTCGGGAACGGCATCCGGATCGCGATGATCGTGGTGGGCGGCATCCTCTGGCTGTTGGGCCGCAAGTCAGCCGAGTCTCCGCCAGCCTGAAATCGCGGACGGCGCGTCTCCGGCGCGCCGTCTTCTCCGCCGCCGCCGAAAACCGCTAAGGTTGCGGCATGGACAAACCCAGCCTCAACATCGTTCGCGCCGCGGACATCACCGCGCATTCCCAGCAGTTTTCACATCCGTGGAATCCCAACTCCGAGATGCACGGCACGCAGCTGGCGCGCAGCGTAGGCCTGAAGCGCACGGGCGTGAACTTCATCCGCGTGCCCGCCGGCCGCGAATCGTACGTCTACCACTCGCACCAGCATGAAGAAGAGTGGATCTACGTACTGGCGGGACGCGCCATCGCGCTCATCGACGATGTGGAATACGAAGTGGGCGCCGGCGATTTCATCGGCTTCCCGGCGCCGTCCGTCGCGCACCTGATGCGCAATCCCGGGCCCGGCGACCTGGTCTATCTATCCGGCGGCGAGAACCGCGAGTTCGACGTCGCGGAATTCCCGAAGCTGGGCAAGCGCATGGTCAAGTCCGGCAAGCGCGTCGATGTCTACGACGAGGCGGACTCCAGGCCCTTTGGCCCGCTGTGAAAAGCGGGCTCAATTGGTAACCGTGAACTTTCGGAAGGGGCTCGCGAACTCGTCGTTGCCCCGCCAGTCGTTCGCGTACTGCGGGTAGGCCAGCGCCCCGCGCACCTCGTACGTGCCCGGCATGATCTGGGTGCCGTCTTCGAGCACGCCATCCCAGATGAACAGATAGTTGATGGACTGGTGGGACCCGAACGTGAGAGTCGTCGCTGCTGGCGTGAATGTACGGTTGAACGACCAGCGCCAGATCGGAGCCTGAGCGCCCTCGGTGAATACGGCGAGATCGTAAACCTGGCTGGTCGGTAGCGTGAGCACCTGCGTCCCGCCGGAACGGCTCGTCACACTGATGTCGAAGACGATGTTATTGCCGAAAATGAAGGTCGACGTCTGCGCGCTATTGTTTCCGCGCGTCGTCAGGTCGACGCTGAAGCCCGAGTTGGTGCCGCCGCCCCCGGCATCGCCACCGCCACCACCGCCACAGCTCTGCAGCCCGAACAGCATGAAGCAAAGGCCGATGACCATCGGGCGTCGTGTCGAAATCGAGCCAGGCATGTCCAACTCTCCCGGTGACCCTGGGTTCGCACGAAGCGTATAGCCGTTTCCGGCGTGGAATTGTGTGTTTATGTCTGGTCAGGCCTTGGCCTTCCACGCCGCCAGTACCGCCGCTTCCTTGTCCGCCGCGATGCCGGACTTCAGTTTATCTCGCTCTTCGGCGGGACGGGAGAGATGCCAGGCCAAGGTGTCGTCCACAGTCTTCATGAGCGGCGTGATCTTCAGGCCCTTGGCGACCGCCGCCTTGTTGCTGGTGCCGGCGAACGCGGCTTCGTCACCCTTGGCCGGCAGCCACACGGGCATGTCGCTCCACGGTGCTACCTGCTGTTCCTCGAGGAACTCGGCGGGCAACCAGGTGGCGCGTGGCTTGTCCTTGGGTTTCGCCCGCTTGTTGGCGGACGCGATACAGGCATCGGTGAGCTGGCCGAACTTGAACTCATTGACGTTCGAAACCAGGTTGTAGATGCCGCTGTGGTTGTTCTCCACGGCATTGATCGCGAAGGCGGCGAGATCGCGCGCGTCGATCACCTGGAACGCATCGGCGGGGGAACCCGGCGCGATGAATTCTCCGCCCCGGGCCGCGCGAGCCGGCCAGTAAGTGAATCGATCCGTGTTGTCGTCCGGCCCCACGATCAGGCCGGGGCGGATGATGCAGGTGCGGCCGGGCATGGCGCGCTCCGCGGCCTGCTCACACAGCGCCTTGAGAGGTCCGTAGGTTTCGCCATCCACCTTTTCGGTGGATTCGTCGGCGAGCTTGCCCACGGGGGACGACTCATCGCGCGGCACGCTGAAATCCGGATACACGGAAATGGACGAAGTGAAAACGTACAGCTTCACGTTCGGCGCCAGCAGCTCGGCCGAGAGCTGGACGTGCCGCGGCACATAACCCGAGTTGTCGATGACCGCATCCCACTCGCGGTCCTTGAGTCCGTCGATCTCGCCGTTGCGGTCGCCCTTGATGCGTTCCACGTCGGGATACCGGTCGGTCTTGGTCTTGCCGCGATTGAAGAACGTGAGCTGGTGGCCACGCTCGAGAGCCAGGGCCGTCATGTGCAATCCAATGAACCGCGTGCCGCCCAGTATGAGTATGCGCAGGGGCTTGGGCTTCTTCGCCGCCCAGGCGGGTGTGACCTGTGCGAGCGCACCGGCCGCGGCGAGTGACAACAGCGTGCGGCGTTTGATGAGGGTCTTCATGGTTGGGGCTCCCGATTCACTTCGCGCCGGGCGCGGCGTACTGCGCGATCCACTCGCGCACGGTCTTGTACCAGAACAGCGAATTCTGCGGCTTCAGCACCCAGTGGTTCTCGTCCGGAAAATACACCAGCTTCGAGGCGACGCCGCGCTTCTGCAGCGTGTTGAACAGCTCGATGCCGTGGTTCAGCGGCACGCGCAGGTCATTGAGATTGTGGATCACCAGCGTGGGCGTCCTGAACTTGCCCGCCGAGGTGTGCGGCGAATACTTCGCGAATTCCTCGGGCTTGTCCCAGAAGTCGAAGAAGCGTTCCTTTTCCGCGCCGTAGTCGGCGCCGATCTGCGTGAAGTTGTTGTACACGGCGGCGTGCGCCACCAGCGTCTTGAACGGATGCTCGCGGCCCAACAACGTGGCGGCGAGGAAGCCGCCGTAGCTGCCGCCCGCGGCCACCATGCGGTCGGCGTCGATGAAAGGCTTCGCCTTGAGCCACTCGGCCGCCTTGATGGTGTCCTCGTACGGCATGCTGATGCGGTCGGGATTGATGGAATCGGCGAACTCGTTGCCGAACCCGCTGGAGCCATGGAAGTTGTGCCAGGTCACGACATAGCCCCAGGACGCGAACACCTGCGCGTTCCAGCGCCACTGCACCGCATCGGTGATGGCGTTGTGCGGGCCGCCATGCAGCAGCATCAACGCCGGGTACTTCTTCGTGGCGTCGAAGCCGGGTGGATAGGTTACCCACATCTGGATGTCTTCGTTGCGCGCGCCCTTGTAGGTGACGCTCTCGTACTTGCCGTGGTCGATGCCGGCCAGGGCCGCGTCGTTGAACGTGGTGAGCTTGGTCGAGACGCCGCTGCGCGCGTTCAGAGACACCAGCGTGGGAGGCTCGATGAAGGTCTGGCGGATCGCCACCAGTCCCTTGCCATTGGCCGACAGCGCCAGCGCGCCGAACGTGGCGGCCTTGGTCACGGCGGTCGGCGTGCCACCATCGAGCCGGAAGCGGTACACGCGTCGCGTGCCGGCGTCATCGATGGTGCCTAACAAGCTGCGCGAGTCGCGCTCCCACACCAGGCCGTCGACGGCGCGGTCCCAGTCCTCGGTGAGGCCGACAGTGGTGCCGGTGCTGCGGTCGAGCATCATCAGGCGTTCGCGATCCGCGTAGAACCCCTTGAGACGCTGCTGTGTGAAGGCCAGGCGGCGGCCGTCCGGGCTGTACCTGGGGAAGCCGTCGTCGCTCTTGCTGGCCTCGGTGATGTTGCGCGGCGGCTTGCAACCGCAGGCCGCGACCAGGATGACGTCGAAATTGCTGTCGATGCCGCTGCGGTCGACGTTGGACGCGAACGCGACTTCGAGGCCGTCCGGCGAAATGTCATATGAAGAGGAGCCGACCTCGGCCTTCGACAGGAAAAATCCGGACATCCTCGTGATGGCCGTGAGTTCTCCGCCATCGATGCCGATGGAAAAGAGATGCGGCTCGCGATCGTCCAGGTAGTGGTCGAAGTAGGAGATCGGCGCCTTGGTCCAGACCTTCGCGGTCATCTTCGAATCCGCGCGCTCCTTCTTGCGCGCCGCCTGGTCTTCCCAGCGCACGAGGTCGGTCCAGATCTCGCTGACGAAGGCGATGCGCCTGGAATCCGGGAACCACTTCGGCACCGACGCGCC
>JAQSWD010000142.1 GCA_029266835.1 Steroidobacteraceae bacterium | reverse complement strand
TTCACGGCCAGCAGGTTGTGCTCGACAGGCTTGAAGCTGCCGAACTTCTTCGTGAATACCTCGAATGCGCGCTCGAGTGGAGCCTCGACAACGATGGACTTTTTGATCGACGTGGCGGCTGCCGAAGAGCTCATTTCGTTTCCTCTGGTGGTTGTTCGACGGCCGACTTGTAAGCCGTCAGCGTCTTGTCCCAGATCCGATCGAGCTCCGCGCGAAAGGCCGCAAGGCCTGCGGGGTCGATCCGATACACGCGCTGCTTCCCTGCTCTCGTGTCCAGCACGAGTCCGGCATCCTTGAGCACCTTCAGGTGCTGCGAGACCGCCGGCCGGCTGACCGGAAGATCCCGGGCCAACTCGCTGACCGACCAGGGTCGCTCCACGATCAGCTCGAAAATCGTTCGCCGGGTAGGATCCGCGAGCGCGGCCCATCCACTTTTCGCGTAAGTAATCACTAACGCGTAAGGCTATACTTACCCGTCTGGCACTGTCAATCGAGTTTTTGGCGTCATTCCAAGTCAGCCCGGATGGTCTGATCCGCGTGCATTAACTCGCGGCGATTCTCTGTGCGCGGCTCATCGGGTGATGAGCAGTGCGACGCCAGGCATCGACGAGAATCGCCGCGGCACGATCGATATCCTCTTCGGTCGTCTCCCGACCGAGCGACAGACGTACAGCACCAAGCGCCTGCTCGGGAGAAATGCCCATGCCGAGGAGAACGGCGGAAGGCTTTTCGCTCCCCGCATGGCAAGCAGAACCCGTCGACGCCGCGATGCCGTCTCCTCGTGCCAGGAGCGCAAGAGCGGAGACATTCGGAAATCTGACATTGAGCGTGTTGGGCAATCGATCCGTCGAATGACCGGTTAAGGCAAGGCCGGGGATTGCCTCTGAAAGTCGGCTCCAAAGCCGATCGCGTAACAGCCGGACTCGCGCGCTCTCGCGCTCGAGATCGCGTCGTGCAATGGCGCACGCGGTACCGAAGCCCACGATCGATGCCACGTTCTCGGTGCCGGGACGGATGCCTCGTTCATGATCGCCACCACGACTGACGGGTTCCAGCATCACGCCCCGACGCACGTACAAGGCACCGACGCCTTTCGGCGCATAGAGCTTGTGACCCACGACGGATAGCAAATCGACATCCAGCCCCCGCACATCGACGGGGACCTTTCCCACGGCCTGCGCCGCGTCGGTATGCATGAGTGCCGACACTCGATGTGCCGCGCTGGCGGCAGCCCGGATCGGCTGCAGAACGCCGATGCATCGACACCAAGGCGCGTGACATGAAACCCGCGCCGCTCGAGCGAGGCGACGGTTTGCGCGACGGCCGGATGCTCGACGATCGACGTCACGATGCCGCGACGATCGCCGATAACCGTTCCCTGAATCGCGAGATTGTTGGCCTCTGTGCCCCCAGACGTGAAGATGATTTCATCCGCATCGCAGTTGACCAGCGCGGCCACTTCGCCGCGAGCTCGCTCGACAGCGTCGCGCGCGATCCTGCCATATTGATGGCTGCTCGATGGATTGCCGAAATGCTCTTTCAGGAATGGCAGCATTGCATCGACGACTTCCGGAAGCACCGGCGTCGTGGCGTTGTAATCGAGGTAGATGGGGCCGCTCAAAAGACGATCACCTTGCCGGCTCCTTCGGTCCAGCGAGCAAGTTCATCCATGGAGCTTCGATGCGATCCCTCGATGAGGTCGGCATCCGACATCCCACGCGCATCCATGCAGGAAGCGCAGACCCCGATCTCACCGCCATGCTTGCTGACGGCCTTCAACATCACCTCGATGCTGTAGTGACCTTGCGGCACTTTCTGATTCCGGTGCGCGCAAGCCGCGCCTTCGCCAATCAGAAACACTCTGACTTGGTTCCCGCCTTTGCCTAGGGAGCCCGCCAGCCGCAGAGCGTTGTAGCTGCGCTCCGTTCCATACGGCGGGTCGTTGAGGATGAACAGTGTGATCATTTCATTCACCATGACAGAGGCCTATCCGCCACTCGCGATCGGCAATCCCGCGGCTGCGCATTCGGGCAAGCCTCCTTCGAGGCGCCGCGCAGAGAATCCGCGCTTGCGCAACGCAGCGACCGCTTCGAATGAAAGTACGCAATACGGACCGCGGCAATACGCGACGATTTCCTTTTGGCGAGGCAGCGACTTGATCTTTCGCTCGAGGTCCTTGAGTGGGATGTTGACCGCGTCGCGAATGTGCCCCATGGCGTATTCGCCTTCCGGGCGCACATCGAGCAATACGATGGACTTGCTCTTGAGCGCGCGCGCAAGGTCCGCAGTCGCAAGCGGCTCCATCGAATCCCGGCTCGTGAAATAGGCGGCGATTGTTTGCTGAGCTTCCGCGACATTGCCCTCGGCGATCCCGCGCAGCGCGGCAAGCAGGTCCAAGACGCGCTCGCTGCTCAGGCGATAAAGGACGCGCTTGCCATCGCGACGAGATATGACCAACCCACCGCGACGCATTTGCAGCAAGTGCTGGGAGGCATTGGCGATCGACAGCCCCGACACCGCCGCCAGGGCGTCGACCGACCGTTCCCCCTGCGCAATATGTTCGAGAAGGTCGAGCCGATTCGGGTGAGCGGAGGCCTTGGCTACAGCCGCGAAGGAGGCAAAGAGCTCGAGTTTGGGAGAGGGCTTTGACATCGGGCTGGCACCGCCATACATTCAATGGACTATTTGAATGTACGCGCGCCGCGCCGCGATGGTCAACCGGGTTCTTGTTCCCTGAGCACACATGATCACGACAGAAAGCACCTCTCGGCCCTTTGTAACGATCGCTAGTAATGGAAATGTCGCGCTGCAGCTTGACGCGCCGATCGCAAAAGGCGGCGGTGGCGATGGGTTTGGCGCGCACGAACTTCTGGAGGCTTCCGTCGCCGTCTGCATCAACATGGCCGTGCGCATGTACGCGGTTGCGAACGGGATCCTGCTCAAAGGGGTGAGAACGCAAGTTGAACTGTCTCGGCCCGATGAAGCGACGACGCGATTCAATTACTCAGTGCAGCTCGAAGGCGAACTCACCCCCGGCCAGAGGGCAGCGCTGTATGAGGCGGCGCGCTCGTGCCCGGTGCGCCAGACCTTGTCGAGGCGCATCGAATTCAAGTCCACAGATGAGGCGCCGAGCCAGGAGATCTGATGTTTTTCCAACAGCGCACAAATCCGGATGCGTCGATTTCCTACTTCTTCGGGTGTGCCGGCCACGGGAAGGCCGTGGCAGTCGATGTCGTCGCAGGCGATGAGGAATGGTTTGCCGAGGCCGCCAAAAGGAGCAACGTCGTCCTCACGCATGTCATCGACACACACGTTCACGCGGATCATTACTCCGGCGGGCGCGCGCTCGCGCGATCCGTCGGCGCTGAGTATTGCCTCCATGAATCGTCCGCGGGCTTGGTGAAGTTCCCGGCGCGGTTTCTGCGAGATGGCGAAGTTCTGGACATTGGCAATACCAAGATCGAGGTTCTGCACACGCCGGGACACACTCCGGAAAGCATCTGTCTGCTCGTGACGGATCATCGGAGGGGGAAAGATCCCTGGTTCGTCGTCACCGGCGATACCTTGTTTGTCGGCGCGGTTGGCCGTCCGGACCTCGCCGGAAAGGAAGTCGAGATGGCGGGCGTGCTGCACGACAGTCTGCGAGCCAAGCTCCTACCACTGCGGGATGAACTCGAGATTTTCCCCGGCCATCAGGCGGGCAGCATGTGTGGGGCCGGACTGTCGGGTAAGCCCTCCTCTACTTTGGGTTTCGAGAAGCGCTTCAATCCCTTGCTGACGATGGACCGCCAGGCATTCATCGAAGAAGTGACACGAGCGATCCCTCCCCGACCCGCCGATATGGATGCGATGGTGCGCGCGAACCTCGGCGTCGCCGCCTGACGATGGCTGAGACGCCGATGCGGCTGGGGCTCAGCGAGAATCTCGCTCAGTTCACGTTGCTGGTCGTAGTGAATGCCTTCGTCGGGGCGATGGTCGGCCTCGAGCGCAGCATTCTGCCCGCAATCGCTCAGCAGGAATTTCACCTAGCGGTGAAGGCCGCAATCCTCTCCTTCATCGTGGTCTTTGGCGTGAGCAAGGCGCTCACCAACTACCTCGCCGGCCGGCTGTCCGATCGCTTCGGCAGAAAGCATGTGCTGGTGGCCGGCTGGGTTGTCTCGCTGCCCGTTCCCTTTCTCCTGATGTGGGCGCCGACGTGGAACTGGGTATTGGCGGCCAATGTGCTCCTGGGAGTGAGCCAGGGACTCACGTGGTCGACGACGGTCATCATGAAGATCGATCTCGTTGGACCGAAGCAGCGCGGGTTGGCCATGGGCCTCAACGAGTTCGCAGGGTACGCCGCGCTCGCCGGCAGCGCTCTCGCCACAGGTTGGATAGCGACGCGATATGGACTGCGGCCCGAGCCGTTCTATCTGGGCGTCGCGTATGTGGTCGTTGGACTGGCGATCTCCGCGCTCCTCGTGCGCGAGACTCGGCATCACGTTGCGCACGAAATGTCGAAGCACGCGGCCAGCGTCCAGGCTTCGCTCAGCCAGCGCGAGATATTCCGCCGCACATCACTGACCGATCGAAATCTCTCGAGCGTCAGCCAGGCGGGTCTCATCAATAACCTCAACGACGGAATGGCGTGGGGACTGTTTCCGCTGGTGTTCGCGACGGGCGGAATGACCATCGCGCAGATCGGATTGCTGGCGGCCATCTACCCTGCGGTGTGGGCATGCGCGCAGATCTATGCCGGAGCGCTTTCCGATCGGGTCGGGCGCAAGTGGCTGATCGCCTGTGGCATGTGGGTTCAGGCCGTGGGGATCGGCGTCACCGCCGTGTCTGTGCAGTTCTGGGCCTTTGCAACGGGCGCTGTCTTGATGGGACTAGGTACCGCAATGGTTTACCCGACGCTGCTTGCTGCGATAGGCGACGTGGCTCATCCGTCCTGGCGGGCATCGGCAGTTGGAGTCTACAGGCTCTGGCGCGACCTTGGGTATGCGATCGGCGCACTCATCGCCGGAGTGACCGCGGACATTTTCGGACTGTCGGCCGCCGTGTGGCTCGTCGCGGCGATAACTCTGGCATCAGGTATCATCGCCGCGCTTCGCATGAACGAGACACTGCATCTGCCGGCTGCCGTTAGTTAGGAATTCGTCGTCGCCCGTGTACGAGCTCGATATCGCCCTTCGAGTGGCTGTGGTTTCACAGCTCATCTTTGCCATCGGATTGCTGTTTCGTGCCGGCTGGCCGTTGTCGCGCGCACGTACTGCGGCGGTAGCACTCGTCATCGCCGTCGCAGCGTACATGTATTGCTCGATGGGCTCTCATGAGCCAAGCCTCATCATCCTGCCGATCGTCGGCCTCTGCATTCTCATCCCGCCGGTATTCTGGTTGTTCGCCCAAGCCGCGTTCGATGACGACTTTCGCTTCAAAGCCGTGCACGCAGCAGGGTTTCTGGTTGCCCTCGTACTGGGCTTTGGGACATTCCTCAACTCAGAGTCACCCATGCGTGTCGTCACGGGACTCGCTTCGCGATTGCTTTCGCTCGTATTCATCCTGAGCGCGCTGTGGATCGCATTTCGTAGTCGGCGAATGGATCTGGTCGAGAGCCGGAGAAAGTTTCGCGACTGGCTGACCGCGATCGTCGGCCTGTACATGCTCGGAGTCATCGCCGCGGAAATCGCGTTACTCGGCAAGGACCCGTCGCCACTCGTCAGCACCCTGAACGTTGCGGCCATCCTCGTCGTGTCGCACTTGGCGTGCCACGGACTCTCGAGCGCGCGGGTCCACGCGCTCGAAGCAATTCCCAAGCCTGCTCCGCCGCCTCCAGCGACTCCTCCGAGCGAGGAACAGCGGCTTCTGGAGCAGCTCCGGGTAGCGATGGAGGAAAATTTTGCCTACCGCGAGAACGGGCTCAGTATCGCCGCGCTCGCTGGAAAAGTGGGCGTCCCAGAACACGTCCTGCGACGCCTCATCAACCAACGGCTCGGATTCCGGAATTTCAACGAGTTCTTGAATCGATACCGGCTACGCGACGCTTGCGCGCGGCTGCGCACACCGGGAATGCGCTCCCTTCCAATCCTCACGATTGCGCTCGACGTGGGTTACAACTCGATTACGCCATTCAACCGTGCCTTCAAAGAATTGGTCGGAATGACTCCGACCCAATACCGGGAGGCTGAGAACCCCCCAACGATCTGAAGGAAATCTGAGCGAATTCGAATTCGCACAGTGATTGTTCAACTTCGCCGCGCCACGAGACGGCCCAGACAGCAGATTCCGCCCCTTCAAGAGAGAGTGGAGTCATCCATGAGCGAGCTTGGGGGCGTTTTCGTCGGAATCCTCATCACCGACCTGCTGCGATATTTATTGGGTGCCGGGCTGGTCTTCCTGGTGCTGTGGAAGTGGCTTGGCAAACGGTTGGCGCATCGCCGTATCGCGCCGGACTATCCACCGCGCCAACAACTGCGCCGGGAATTCCTGTATTCCATGTCGACGGTGTTGATCTTCGCATCGAACGGCCTGCTCGTTTACACGCTTGCGGTGGGCGGCCACATCACGATTTACCGCGAGATTTCCGATTTTGGCTGGCTATATACGGTCGCCAGCCTGTTCATTTTGATCGTGCTCCACGACGCCTATTTCTACTGGACCCATCGCGCGCTTCATTCCCCTGTCTTGTTCCAATCGGTGCACTCAGTTCATCACCGCTCGCGGAACCCTTCACCCTGGGCGGCCTACGCCTTTCATCCCCTGGAAGCCGCAATCCATGCCGTGTTCCTGCCACTCGCGCTGCTGCTATTGCCGGCGCATCCCGTGGTCCTGTTCCTCTTCGTAATCCACATGGTCTTGCGCAACGCGCTCGGACATTCGGGATTCGAAATCTATCCTCGAGATGCGGTCCGGCATTGGCCTTGGGCGTGGCTCACCAGCACGACTCACCATCAGCTGCATCATGAGCGATTCGAGGCCAACTTCGGATTGTTCTTCGTTTGGTGGGATCGGTGGCTCGGCACTGAATATTTGGACTATTGCGATGTCTTCGACACCGTCACCAAACGCCAAAAGGTCGCACCATGAAGGCGAGCATTCTTGCGTGCGCAATGTTCTTGCTCGCCGCGGCCCGTGCCAATTCGACTGATCTCATTTTCGGAGAATGGTGGACGCCAGGATTCAACGCGCGTGTCGTAATCTACGAATGTGGAAACCAGGCCTGTGGAAAAATCACCTGGCTCTGGGAGGAAACTCCGCAGGATATCGCCGACAAGCGGCCACTCATCGGCCGCGCGATCTTCTCTGGACTCACGCGACTGGAACCCAACAAGTGGGGCGATGGCCGGATCTACAATCCCGAGGACGGCAGGAGCTATTCCAGCGACATCGCGCTGCTCTCCACGAATACACTGGCAGTCAATGGCTGCGTGATGCTCTTTTGCAAGCGGCAAGTCTGGAGAAGGTTTGATTCCTCGCAATGTCCGCCGGTTGCGGCTAACCAATAGAATTCAGCCGCCGATAGGACTTGTGTGAACTCGGGCACGTAGCGCAATACCCGTCGCATTATTGAAGTGTGTGAGACGACGACGCCTCGCTCGGCCATCATGGCAGCGAGGTCGCGATAGCCCCGCCGGTACGTGATGTAGCAGCGAAGACAGAGCTCTATGGTCTCGGTCTGGAACCTACGACCGCGATAAATCGGGTCGCGCTCGATTGGTTTCGTCATTCATGTCACCTTCTAATGACATGAATCCCTGCCCGCGATCCGCCAACGCACCAGAACCGGCTTGTAGCCATCCGCCGGCGAGACTGCCTGAGAGCGTATTAGACGAACCGAGAAACGAAAACGCTGAGAATCGCCCGATTTTCAGCGTTACTGAGACGGCATGAGATGCCGTGAGAAAGGTAATTGGCGGAGAGAGAGGGATTGCTCGCGGCGGGGGCCCGCCGCTCACCCCTCGCTGCGCTCGGGGCCGCACTTCGTGCGTCCAGATTTGCTGCGCAAATCTGTCGAACCCATCTTGTTTCATTTTCGAGGGCTCGTGAATTTTGGCGGAGAGAGAGGGATTCGAACCCTCGAAGGGCTTTTGGCCCTTACACCCTTAGCAGGGGTGCGCCTTCGACCACTCGGCCATCTCTCCGGGGGGCGCAATCATAGGGGCCGGAGAGCGATCTGGCAAAAACCAGAACGAATTCAGCGTCGGAGGGGCAGGCCGGAGGCCGGATCAGACCGGCAGGCTCTCCCGCGGGGAGGCCGGTTCATCGGAATTGGCGGCGCCGTCGGCGTCGCGGCCGTTCTTGATCCGCTCGAAGATCTCTTCGCGGTGCACGGCCACATGCTTCGGCGCATTGATGCCGATACGCACCTGGTTGCCTTTGACCCCCAGGACCGTGACGGTGACGTCCTCACCGATCACCACAGATTCACCAACTCGTCGCGTCAGAATGAGCATGTTAAGGGCCCTCCGCGGAGCCTCTTTTCTCTTCAACTTTGATGCCGTTCGGACCCCCGCAGGTGCGGACGAACAGCGGTGCGGAACCTTAACACCTGTGTGCGGTTTGGGTCACGTAGCGACCTCTCATAACGGGGAGGACAGTAGCGCCTAAGAGAGTCGCAGATCGTTGTGCAGAGATTTGACACAACTTTCGAGCACCTCTTCCGGTACCAGCACCGCGATCTTGATCTCGGACGTCGAGATGAGCAGCGCTTTCACGCCCTGGCGAGCAAGCGATTCAAAGAGTTGCGTCGCTACGCCGGCATGTGAACGCATCCCGACGCCGACCACGGCGAGCTTCGCCACCTTGTCGTCGGACGTCATGCGCGCGCCCGGAAACTCGGCGGTTATGTTCTGCGCCAGTCGCTGCGCCTCGAGAAAGTCGTCGCGGTGCACGGTGAAGGACAAGTCCTTAAGGCCCTCTCTGCCTGTCGCCAGCACGATCATGTCCACCTCGATGTTGGCGGCGGAAATGGGCTTGAGCACGCGGGCCACGCAGTCGGCCGTGTCGGGCAGGCCCGAGACGGTCAGTTGCGCTTCGTCGCGGTTGAACGCGATGCCGGAGATCAGCGGTGCTTCCACTTGAGCATCCTCCTTGCAGATGAGCGTGCCGGTACCGGGACGGAATGACGACAACACGCGCAGCGGGACGTTGTACTTGGCCGCGAATTCGACCGAGCGAAGATGAAGAACTCTCGACCCCTGGCCGGCGAGCTCCAGCATCTCTTCGAAGGAGATGCGCTCCAGCAGCTTCGCCTCGGGAACCATGCGCGGGTCGGTGGTGTAGACCCCGTCCACGTCGGTGAGGATCTGGCACTCGTCGGCTTTCAGCGCGACAGCCAGCGCCACGGCGCTGGTGTCGGAGCCGCCGCGCCCGATGGTGGTGATGTCGCCCTCGTCGTCGACACCCTGAAAACCCGCGACCACCGGCACGATGCCGGCGTCCAGCGTCTCGCGCAGGCGGCGGGTCTCCACGTCGGTGATGCGCGCGCGGCGGTGGATGCTGGTGGTCCGCACGCGGATCTGCGCGCCCGTGAACGAC
>JAQSWD010000141.1 GCA_029266835.1 Steroidobacteraceae bacterium | reverse complement strand
CTCTTCCATCTCGCCGAGTTCCTTCTGAATGGCCTTCATCTGCTCATTCAGGTAGTACTCGCGCTGGCTCTTTTCCATCTGCGCCTTGACGCGGCCGCGGATGCGCTTCTCGATCTGCAGCACGTCCATCTCGCCTTCGATGGCGACGAGCACGTGTTCGAGGCGCTTGCGCACGTCGAGGATTTCCAGAACCTTCTGCTTCTCGGGAAGCTTGAGCGCCATGTGCGCGGCCACGGTGTCCGCGAGGCGGCCGGGCTGCTCGATGCCGGCGAGCGCGGTCAGCACTTCCGGCGGCACCTTCTTGTTGAGCTTCACGTACTGCTCGAACTGCGAGATCACCGAGCGCGCGAGAACGTCGAGTTCCTTCTCGTCGTAGGTGTCGCCGTCGGGTTCGGTGACCACGTCGGCGGTGTAGTGCTCGCCGGTGTGCATGGCGTCGATGCGGGCGCGGTCCACGCCTTCGACCAGCACCTTGACGGTGCCGTCGGGTAGTTTGAGCAGCTGCAGGATGGAAGCGACGGTACCGATGCGGTACAGGTCGTCGGCCTTCGGGTCGTCGACGTCCGGCTGCTTCTGCGCGATCAGCATGATGCGCTTGTCGGCCTTCATCGCGACATCGAGCGCGTGAATGGACTTCTCGCGGCCGACGAACAGCGGGATGACCATGTGGGGATAAACCACCACGTCGCGCAACGGCAGGACCGGGAGGCCCTGGATGGTCACGGACTTGGTAGAGGCAGGGGAGGTTTCACTCACGCGGCAGGCCCTCGACGCTCATCGATTGCCACGGAATGCGGCAACCAATGGCTGCATTTTGTCAAAGTGTAGCGCGGGAAATGGGGCTGCGAGCGGGCGTTTCAACGCCTGCGACGCAGGTCGCGGATCGTTGTAGGTCGCGGCGGGAAATCGCCGGTGCGGGCTTCTCTCATCGCACCGGCGTCAGTACAAATCCCTAGCTGAGTCCGGAACCCGACACCTTGCGCGGCGTCGCCGCATCTTCGGCAGGAGCCGACTCGGACTTGTAGACCACGTAAGGCTTCTGATGACCGTCGATGACGGTGTCGTCCACCACCACCTTCGAGACGTTCTTCATCGACGGCAGCTCGTACATGGTCTCGAGCAGCACGTTTTCGAGGATGGTGCGCAGGCCGCGCGCGCCGGTCTTGCGGATCATGGCCTTCTGCGCAACGGCCGAGAGCGCCTCGTCACGGAACTCGAGCTCGGCGCCTTCCATGTCGAACAGGCGCTTGTACTGCTTGGTCAGCGCGTTCTTGGGCTCGGTGAGAATGCTGATCAGGGCCTTCTCGTCGAGCTCTTCGAGCGTCGCGACCACCGGCAGGCGGCCGACGAACTCGGGAATGAGGCCGAACTTGATGAGATCTTCCGGCTCGACTTCCTTGAAGATGTCGGTGCCGTTCGGACGCGTGCTGACGTCGCGCACTTCGGACGTGAAGCCGATGCCGCCCTTCTGCGTACGATTCAGCACGATCTTCTCGAGACCGGCGAAGGCGCCACCGCAGATGAAAAGGATGTTCGAGGTGTCGACCTGCAGGAACTCCTGCTGCGGGTGTTTGCGCCCACCCTGCGGCGGCACCGAGGCGATGGTGCCTTCGATGAGCTTGAGCAGCGCCTGCTGCACGCCTTCGCCCGACACGTCACGCGTGATCGACGGGTTGTCGCTCTTGCGGGAAATCTTGTCGATTTCGTCGATGTAGACGATACCGGTCTGCGCCTTCTCGACGTCGTAGTCACACTTCTGAAGGAGCTTCTGGATGATGTTCTCGACGTCCTCGCCGACGTAACCCGCTTCGGTCAGCGTGGTGGCATCGGCAATCGTGAACGGAACGTTGAGCAGGCGGGCCAGCGTCTCGGCCAGCAACGTCTTGCCGCAACCCGTGGGGCCGATCAGCAGGATGTTGCTCTTGGAGATCTCGACGTCGTCCTTGCCCCGGCCGGCGGTACCGCCGCGGGTCTGCAGACGCTTGTAGTGGTTGTACACGGCCACCGAGAGCGTCTTCTTCGCGCGCTCCTGGCCAATCACGTACTCATCGAGAACCTTCTTGATTTCGGAAGGCTTGGGAAGCTTGTCGCGCGCACGCTCGGCGCGGTCTTCGAGCTCCTCACGGATGATGTCGTTGCAGAGCTCGACGCACTCGTCGCAAACGAAAACCGAAGGACCGGCGATCAGCTTGCGAACTTCGTGCTGACTCTTGCCGCAGAAAGAGCAGTACAACAACTTGCCGTCGTCGTGCCGTCCGCGAGTGTCCTCGGTCATCTTTGCTCCGTAATCCCGTTTGGGACCTATATATCACGCCAGTTCCGCCAAACCCAAGGGCAGCGCAGGCGGAACCCGTTGTTTACACGGGATTTGTCGAGAACTGCGAGTAGCTTCGCAATTGGCCGGGAAGGCCCCGAAATGGCGGGAATCTCAGGCTGGGGGTGTGCTCGGCGGCGGCTGCACGCGCTTGTCGAGCAACTTGTCTATGAGCCCGTAGGCGACCGCCTCAGTGGGGCTCATGAAATTGTCGCGTTCCGAGTCCACACGGATTTTATCGACCGTCTGGCCGGTGTGATATGCCAGGATTTCGTCCAGGCGGCTGCGGACCTTGAGGATTTCCTGCGCCTGGATATGGATATCGCTCTGCTGGCCCGAGAAGCCGCCCGAGGGCTGGTGAATCATGGCGCGGGAATTGGGCAGCATGAATCGCTTGCCCTTGGCGCCACCCGCCAGCAGCACCGCGCCCATGGAAGCCGCCATGCCTACACAAATGGTGCTCACGTCCGGCTTGATGAACTGCATGGTGTCGTAGACGGCCAGTCCCGCGCTCACCGAACCGCCGGGCGAGTTGATGTACAGGGCGATGTCCTTCTCCGGGTTCTCGGATTCGAGGAACAGCAGCTGGGCAACGATGACGTTGGCCATGTAGTCCTCGACGGGGCCCACGACGAAGATCACGCGCTCCTTGAGGAGGCGCGAGTAGATGTCGTACGAGCGCTCACCGCGAGCCGTCTGCTCAACGACAATCGGAACCAGGTTCAGTCCGCGCTCGTTCATCGAAGTCTCCGTAATTGTCCGTTACTGTTGTTACTGCTGGTCGTTCTGGCCGAACTGCGTGAGCTCGGAGAAGCTGGACGGCCTGTCAGTGACCTTGGCCTGGGCCAACACATGGTCGATGGCCTGGGCCTCGAGCACCTGCGCTTCGATTTGACGCATCATGTCCGCGTTCTGCAAGTAGGCGCGTCGCACTTCGTCCGGATTGGAATACGAAGCTGCGAGTTCGTTCAATTTTTCCTGCACGGATTCGCGACTGACCTTGAGGCCGGAGCTGCGCACCAGCTCGTTCATCAGCAGGCTCAGGGCCACGCGGCGGCGGGCGGGCTGCTCGAAAGGCTCGCGCGGCGGCAACTGCTTGGCATCCTTGACGCCGGCCCGGCGCAGCATCTCGACCTGCAATTCCTGGATCTGCTCGTCGACCATCTGGCGGGGCAATTCCAGCGGATTGCGCGTGTACAGGGCTTCGAGCACCTGGCCCCGCACTTTCTGGCTGATCGCGCCTTCGAGCTCGCGCTGCATGTTGGCGCGCACTTCCGAGCGCAGGCTCTCGACGCTGCCGTCGGCAATGCCGAAACCCTTGGCGAATTCCTCGTCGAGGGCCGCGGCCGCCTGCTCTTCGACCTTGACGATCTTCACGTTGAAAGTGGCGGTCCTGCTCGCCAGCTTCTTGTTCACGTGCTCGGCGGAGAACGTGGCGTTGAATTCGCGCGTGTCGCCGGCTGTCGCGCCGATCAGCGCTTCTTCGAATTCCTTCATCACCTGGTTCGCGCCAACGACAATCGGCACGCCGTTGCCGCTGCCACCTTCGAACTCCTCGCCGTCGATCTTGCCGACGAAGTCGACGGTGACTCGGTCATTGCTGGCGACGCCGCGTGACACCTCGGTGAACACGGGGCGCTGCTTGCGCAGCGTGTCGATCATGGCGTCGAGATCCGCGTCGCTGACGCTGGCCACGGGGCGTTCGATGGCGAGCTCGCTGAGCGGCGCCAGTCGCACTTCGGGCAGCACTTCGAACACGGCCGCGTACTTCAGGTCCTGGCCGGGCTCGAGCGCGATGGGCTCGATGCGCGGGCCGCCGGCGGGATTCAGCTTCTCGCGCTGCACGGCCTCCGAGAAGGAGGCGCGCATCAGGTCGTTGATGACCTCGCCGTGCACCTGGTCGCCGTACTGCTGGCGGATGACCGCGATCGGCGCCTTGCCGGGACGAAAGCCCTTGAGTCGCGCGGTGCGCGAGATCTTGTTCAGTCGCTGCGCGACTTCGCCATCGATCTGCGACGCGGGAATCGCCACTTCGAGGCGACGCTCCAATCCGCCCGTGGCGGTCAGTGAAACCTGCATATCACTTCCTTCATCGAAAGAAAAAATGTCGTCTGCCCAAGGACGAACAATGGTGCGAAAGGAGAGACTCGAACTCTCACGGGTTACCCCGCTGGAACCTAAATCCAGTGCGTCTACCAGTTCCGCCACTTTCGCCCGGATTCAACACGGCCCGCGCGAGGGGCGCGGATTATAGCCTCGCACGGGCCGATGCGCGCGAGGTCGTGCCAAGGGCGAAAAATACGGGTTTTGGCTATTCTTGCCGAAAATGTGGGGTACATAAGATGGGTCAAGTCGGAAACCTCGTCGTGGTCGGGCTACTGACCATCGGCTCGGGCCTGCTGGATGCTCGCGGTTTCGTGTTCGCGGCCCGGTCCTGGCCCGCGGGGCAGCTCGACCCGAAGATGGCCTTGCTTTCCCTGGCGTCGTTCGCCGGTGGCCTCACCGCCTACATCATCGCCGTGAAATTCATGCAGAACGCCGGTATACAGGGTGTGGCCCTGCAGAGCGCCATCTGGTTCGTGATCACCGCAGTGGGCATCGCCGCCATGGATGGCAGCATCGGCGGCTGGAGCCGCACCCAGCAGGTGGTCGGCCTGGCCGTCGCCGTGGCATTGTGCTGGCTCATCGCCACCACCCGGGCGGCGGAAGCCTGACCCCGGGTCCACTTCACACACAGGAAATCATGGATTCCCGACTCATCGATCTGCTCGCCTGCCCCGTTTCCAAGGCGCCGGTGTTTTTCGCCGAATCGCGGCAGCTCATCGTCTGCCCCACCAGCAAGCTCGCTTATCCCATCAAGGATGGCATTCCAGCCATGTTGCCCGAAGACGCCATCAAGCTCGAAGACAACGACCCGGTGCTGAAGCGCTGATGACGGTGTCTCACGGTGCCGGGTGAGGAAAGTGGGGAAAAGGACTTTTCCCCACTTTCCTCACCCGGCACCATCCCTCGCTTCATAGAACTTGAGAAGCTTGCGTTCCACCCGGTCGAAATTGTCGAACCGCGCGAGTTTGCGCAAGTCACGCGAGCCCTTACCTAACAACCCGAGCTTGAGCGCGAGGCCGACCAGGGGATTCTGCGGCCGCTCGGTGAACGGGATCTGGTTGAAGTCGAAGAGCTTGGGCCCTCCGGTCTGTCGGTCCACCATCACGTTCATGGCGTGCAGGTCGATGTCGTAGAGCCTGGCTTCGTGGCTGAGTCGCACCAGCTCGGCGAGGTCATCGATGAAGCGCGGCGAGATGAACGGGGCACGATCCCGTTTCGCGAAGTAATAGACCTCCCCGTCCAGGCATTCCTGCAACGACATCTGGAAGCCCGGCTCCACGATGAACCCCAACGGTTCGGCCACGAACCTGGCCATGCCCGGTGCCTCGAAGAACGCCTTGTTGCGACGATGCTCGAATTCGGCCAGCGGCACTTTGTGCTTGCACGCGTGCCGCGCGATGGCCGCGGGCTTGTACACCTTGACGCTCACTTCGCGTCCGCGCCAGCGCGCGCGATACACCACCGAGCGCTTGCCCTCGCCCAGCTTGTCGGTCACCTCGACATCGGCGTAGTGCGTGTCCTTGAGCCTCAGCTTGAGACTCTCGGGGTCGCTGTGACCGGACTCCGCCAGCACCACCCACTTGTCGGAGAGGCCGCGACGCACCGGGATGATCTCGAGCACGCGCAATCCCGCGTCTTCGAACTCGGCCTTCATGCTCTTGACGGACACCCGCTCGAAGGGCCGTTTGGTCAGTCCCAGTGCCCGCGAGAGTCTCCATACGCCATAGCGGATCGAATACTTGTGCCGGTAATCGGCGATGACCCAGCGGCGCGAGACACGGCCGAATTCCCGCAGCATGCGCCGGCGGGTTTCAGGGTCGACGTGGAACAGGAAGCGGATGCTCATGATCGCATCCACCGATTTCGCCGCGAACGGCAGCGCCTCGGCATCCGCGCGCACATAACCTGCGATGTTCGCGTGTTGTACGGCCGGCAGCTTCGCCGCCTGCTGCATCATCTCGATGGAGATGTCGCTGCCTACCACCTGGTATCCGGCGCGGGCGAGGTGCCCGGTGAAGCGCCCCGTGCCACAAGGCAGATCAACGATGGTCTTCACGCCGTTGGTGGATGCCAGCGCTTTCTGGATCGCCGCCCATTTGCGCGCGTTGCGTCGCTGGCGCTTGGGTGTGCGGAAACGATGCTCGTCGTAATCCGCGGCGACTTCGCTGCTCTGGTAGAACTGCTTCTTGTATTCGTAGCCGTGTTGTTTGGGCTTGGACGGATCGTCGCGGGAAGGTTGTTTCGCCATGGCGCGCAAATTTACCTGCGCGCGGCGGAACGGAGGGAGAAATTGGTGGGCCGTGTAGGGGTCGAACCTACGACCTACTGATTAAGAGTCAGCTGCTCTACCAACTGAGCTAACGGCCCAATTTCAGGGGGGCGCACTCTACCAAAATTCCGCCGCATGGCAACGAGAGTCGGCATCCCGGCGAATCCGGGGTTGGTCGAGAGTTGCCAGCAATCTGTTCCCGTGCCGCTGGCGGGTTTCAGTCAATTACGATAAAAAGCGATCAATCTCGCTCGCCAGCGAGGA
>JAQSWD010000140.1 GCA_029266835.1 Steroidobacteraceae bacterium | reverse complement strand
TTGTCTCGTGCGATGCTCGCGCAACAGGAACGACGGGATGAACATGGGCCGGGCGTCTCATGACCATGCCGCGTAGTTTGACCATTCTCCTGCTCAGCCTGTCTTTCGCCGCCGCGGCTGCCGATGAAGCGCCGATCCTCCCCAGCGTCAGCTCACGCAGCTACCAGGCAGACGACCAGCGCCCGGCCGGCCTACCCGACGACGCCACGCTCGAAGCCAGCGGTGCCCGCATCGGGCAGGTCATGTTCCGGAATCTCGAGCTTTTCGATGTCGGCGGGCGCGACCAGGACTCGGTGCTCTTCCGATTGGGCAATCGCCTGCACATCAAGACCCGCGATGCGACCATCGCCAACCAGCTGCTGTTTCGCGAAGGGGACCCGTACAACGCCAGCGCGATCGCGGAGTCCGCGCGAATCCTGCGATCTCGCAGGTATCTGCGCGACGCGTTCATCCGGCCCGTGGCCTATCGGGATAATTTCGTCGACCTCGAGGTGACCACACAGGATGTCTGGAGCTTCAATCCCGGACTCTCGTTCGGCCGGAGCGGCGGCAAGAACTCCACCGGTTTCGAGCTGGAGGAGCTCAATCTGTTCGGCCTGGGATCCCGGCTCGGCATTGGCTTCAAGTCCGACGCTGATCGCGATTCGACGACCATCAAGTTCCGCGACCCGCAGCTCGGATCGTCGTGGTGGGATCTGCTGACCGAGTACTCGGACAACAGTGATGGCAGGCTCGCCGAACTCTCGCTGATCCGCCCGTTCTACTCGCTCGATTCGCGCTGGGCCGCGGGCATCGAGCTCCGCGACGAGTTGCGCGTCGACTCGCGCTACGACCTCGGCGAGAAGATAGACCAGTACGAAACGCAAGCACGGATGGCGAGCGCGCATTGGGGTCATTCGAAGGGCCTGCGCGACGGTTGGGCACGCCGATATTCGTTCGGCGCCACCGTCGATGACCATGAATTCGCCGACGCGCCCGGGCTGGCGGCCACCAGATTGTTGCCCGGGAACCGACGGCTGGTCTACCCCTGGGTGGCCGCCGAGTGGGTGCAGGATCGTTTCGCCACCGCGCGCAACCGCGACCAGATCGACAGGATCGAGGACTACTCGCTGGGCTGGAACCTGCGCGCGCAACTCGGCTACGCCAGCACCGGCTTCGGGTCCGACCGGAACGCGGTCGTGCTCAACGGATCGGCTTCCACCGGCTACGAGCTGACAAGCCGGCAATCGGTCCTGTTGAGCGCCGAGGCCACCGGTCGCATGGAGGAGGGCAGCCTCGCGAATGGCCTGCTCGGCGCGGAGGCGCGCTACTATTTCCGGCAATCACCGCGCCGCCTGCTCTTCATGGGACTGACCGCAACCGCCGGCTCGAACCTGGACACCGATGCACAGATCCTGCTGGGCGGAGACAGCGGATTGCGCGGCTATCCACTGCGGTACCAATCCGGCACCGGCCGCTGGATGTTCACGGCGGAACAGCGGATGTTCTCCAACTGGTTCCCGTTCCAGCTGTTCAACGTCGGCGGCGCCGTGTTCTTCGACATGGGAGAAAGTTTCGGCCGCAGACCGCTGTCCACCGAACCCCAAGGCGTGCTCAAGGACGTGGGGGTGGGCCTTCGGCTGGGCAATGGCCGATCGGGCCAGGGCAATCTGGTGCACATTGATGTGGCCTTCCCGCTGGACGGGGACTCGTCCATCCGCGGCATGCAGGTGGTCGTCGAGACCAAGCAACGGTTTTGAACCCCGAGAATGACGTGTACAAGCCACGGTCAGCCCAGATGTCGATTCGCGACGGATTTTTGCCGCTGATGGCGTCTAATACCCCCAGTCATGCCCGAGGCAAACCGTGCTGGATGAGCTCGACCTGGTCGCGAGGATGCGGCAAGGCGATGAACGCGCGTTCAACCAATTCTTCGACGCCTTTGCGCCGAGGCTGGGTGCGTTCGTCGCCCGCCGAAGCTCGCTGGACCCGGCCGCGATCGAGGATGTGGTGCAGATGACTTTGATCAAGGCCATTCGCGGGCTGGGGGGCTTTCGGGGCGGTTCCGCGCTGTTCACCTGGCTGTGCCAGATTTGCCGCAACGTACTCGCCGATGCGCGACGAAAGGCGGCGACGCAGCCGATGACCCGGAGCTTCGATGAGCTGTCCGAAGAGAGACCACTGGCAACCGTCATCGAACTCACCGATTTCAAGGACCCGCTGGACGAATGCGATGCCGCCTCGACGCGCGGCGCGGTCCGCAAGGTCGTCAATACATTGCCCGCGCGTTATGCGAGGATCCTGGAACTGCGATTCGGAGACGATCTGACGGTGCCCGAGATCTCGCGCATCCTGCAGTTGAGCGAGAACGCGGCGGAGTCGCTTCTCGTGCGTGCGCGTCACGCGTTTCGCACCGCCTGGAATGAACGACTCGGGACGCGCGATGCGGGAGGCCTGTCATGAGCGGTCACTCTCCCGGTGATGATGCGGACGACCGCATCCTCCGCGAAGGTCTGCACGCGAACCCCTTGTCCGAAGACGCCCTGAAGCGTATTCGCGCCGCGACCGAAGCGGAGTGGCGCGCGACCGTGGCCGAGAGGCCGCGGCGCTGGCCCATCGCGATTGCCGCCAGCGTGCTGGGGGCCGCGGTCATCGCGGGGCTGGTCTTGCTCAATTCACCGGGCGGAAGTTCCAGCGGAGAAATGCTGGCCACGCTGGTGAGATCGGAATCGCCCGGCACGGTGCAAGTGCGCATGTTCCGACCCGACGCGCCAGTCGCCAGCGGAGATTCTTTCCTCTCCGGGCATGACTACCGGGCGCAGGGGCAGGCGCTGCTCGCGCTGCAAGGCGGCGGAAATCTCCGCATGGCGGCCGGCGCCAGCATCGAAGTCATCGGCAAGAATGCGATTCGCGTGAATGCCGGCGAGTTGTACGTCGACATTCCATCGGGCACGCATGCCAACGCAGCCTTCGTTGCGAAAACTCCCGCTGGCGAGTTCCGTCACCTGGGCACGCAGTTCGCGCTCGCGGTCGCCAATGGTGAGACGCGCTTGCGCGTGCGCGAGGGCGTGGTGAGCTGGCTGGCGCCCGGCGGGCCTTCCACGGTCGAGGCGGGCAACGAGTTGCACATCGATCGCGATGGCAAGGCCACGCGTCGCACCATCGCGCCCAGCGACCAGGCCTGGAACTGGACTTCGAAAACCACGCCGGACTTCGAAGTGGAAAACCGGCTCTTGCAGGAATTTCTGGTGTGGGTGGCGCGCGAAAGCGGCCGGGAACTCGTGCTCGCGGATCAAATGACCCGCGAGCAGGTCGCCACCATCCGCATGCATGGCAGCGTGAAAGGCCTGACGCCGATGCAGGCGCTGTCCGCCGTGATGGCGGCGACGCCGCTGCGCTATGACTTACCGGAGGGCAGGATACGGGTAAGCTTCGCGGGTGAATCGCCGACTCGGAAGTAGCTTCGTCATCGCCCTGGCGCTGCTATTGCCGCGTTTGGCGGATGCCGCGGACCCGACCGGAACCGCGCGTACTGTCGGGTCGCTGCTCCGCGAACTCTCAGCGAACGGCGTCGACGTGATCTACAGCTCCGTGCTGGTCCCGCCAGACCTGCTCGTGCCCGCGGAAGTTTCTTCGAGCGATCCGTTGACGGCCTTGCGGCAGGCGCTCGCGTCTCACCATCTCGAGCTTCGCCAGATAGCGCCGGGACGATTCGTGGTCGCGAGGCCCGCCGAGGACGATGCGCCGGCAACGCAGGAGCCGATGCCTGAGGTATCGGTGTACGCAAGCCGGTACGCGATAGAGGGCCGATCGTTGGGCGTCACCCAGACGATGGGCAACTCGGAGATCGAGTCCGTGCCTGGCTCGAGTGACGATGCGTTGCGTGCCTTGAAGGCGCTTCCGGGTCTTGCCAGCAACGTTTCCGCGCGTCCCTACATCCGCGGATCGCTCTCGGAGGACGTGCTGGTGCGGTACGACGGCATCACGCTGCTCGATCCCTACCACCTCAAGAATTTCCAGAGCCTGTTCAGCGCCATCGACCCCGCGGCCGTGGATGCCATCGAAGTGTTCAGTGGCGGTTTTCCCGTCAACTATGGGACACGTTCCGGCGGTGTCATCAACATTTCGCCGCCCTCCGCGGGCCCGGGATACGAGAACCGCGTCTCGGCCAGCCTGATTTCCGCCGGCGTCTCCTCCATCGGCACGGCGGAGAATCTGCCACTCGAGTGGTTTGGCGCCATACGGCGCAGCACACTCGACCTGCTGGAGCCGATCGAGGACGACCTGGGTTCGCCGCGATTCGGCGACTCGCTGGGACGGCTTCGTTTTAAAACCGAAAACGGCGCATGGACGGCCGGGTGGCTGCTGCTCGACGATCAACTCGAACTCGGCGGGGCCGACGACAACGAGATCGCCGAAGCGCGATATCGCGACGAATATTTCTGGCTCGCGCGCGACCACCGGTTCAGTGACACCGTGAAAACCCGGTTCGCGACCGTGGTGTCCACCGCGGAACGCCGGCGTTCCGGCGACGTGAACATCCCCGGCGTCGTGATGGCGTCACTGCGGGATTCCCAGCGATTCGACCGGTTCGACCTGACCAACGACTGGACGTACGTCGCCAGTGATGCTTCGTCATTCGCCTTCGGTGGCGAGTTCTCGGTTTCGAAAGCCGTGTACGAACACGTGCGCGACGTGAACATCGATCCGGGCATCGCCACCGTGTTCGGCAGGGCGCCCGATGATTCCCTGCAGGTGAACGCGGATCCCGAAGTCGTTGCCTTCTCGCTGTACGCCGCGAACCGCCGCAAGTGGTCCCGCTTCGAAGCCGAGTTCGGCCTGCGGCTCGATGCCCAGGACTACGAAGAGCGGGGACAACACTCGCAATGGAGTCCTCGCCTGAACCTGCGCTACGACCTCAGTCCGCGGACCCGACTGTATGCGTCGGCGGGGCGCTTCACGCAGGCGCAACATGTGGAAGAGTGGCGAGTGGAGGAAGGGCAGGTGCGCTCGGATCCCGCGCAGACCTCCGTCCATTCGATACTGGGCATCACGCGCGATGCGGGCGCTGGCGTGAAATGGTCCGTCGAGGCGTACAACAAGGACTGGACGCGCGTCTCGCCATACTTCGACAACCTGCTCAGTCCGCTTGCGCTGCTGCCGGAACTCGCGCCGGACCGCATCCGGATCGCCCCGGGATCCTCCGAGGCCGCGGGACTGGAATTCAACATCCGTGCGCCGGTGCGCGACCGGATGAACGCCTGGGGTAGTTTGAGCTGGTCACGCGTGGCCGATGATTTCGATAACGACCCCGGCATGGAAGAAGGTGACGTGCTGCGCAGCTGGGATCAATCGATGGCGGTGACCGCGGGGCTGGCGTGGGAAGGAAGCCGTCTCAGTCTGTCGGCATCGGGCGGCTGGCACCGGGGTTGGCCGCGCACGCCGTACGAGTTGATCGCGCCCTCGGGTGGCGCGCCTGGAACGTTGACACTGGCGCGTCGGAACAGCGGCCGCTGGGCTGACTACTTCACGCTCGATCTGAAATCCGCCTGGCGCTGGCGGATGCGCGGCGGTGAATTCATCTCCACGCTGGAGCTGACCAACGCCACCAACCGTTCGAACCCCTGCTGCGCCAACTTCGAGGGCGTCGCGCCCGGCGAGCCGCCGCGAATCGACGCCGACGCCTGGCTGCCCCTCACCTTCAACCTGGGTTTCGTTTACCGCTGGCGGCGGAATTGACGGCGAACTGACGTCTCATGGTGGGTGCGAAACACTCACGCCGCCGGGCTCAGCCCCGCCTGCGGCTTGTTCCGCGCCGCGATCATTTCCCTGAAGCTGAGATACGTGACTATCACGAAAAATGTGCTCAGCGCGAAGGGGCTCCAGCCTTCCAGGTCGAGCTTGGAGAAGGTCGACAACACCGTGATGAACCAGACAGTGATGATGGTGCTGTAAACGGCGCCGCGCACGTTCGATCCGATGGTGTGCGTACGCCCGTCCTGTGTGAGAAGCGGGTTCTTCCTGCCATACAGGTACTTGTAGACGACCACGACATTCACGGCGAAGACCAGCGTGACGCCCGCGAGCGTGATGAGGCATTGCTTTGACAGCGTCGCGTTTTCGTAGACGACCAGGTCGACCCAGATCGCATACGGCACGAACAGGACGTAGCTCAGCACGGCGATCACGACCGCCACTGGGGAAACGAAGTCGAACAAGCCGCGGCGCTGCAGTGTGGCTGTTCGCCTGGCTTCCTGCGTGGGCTGCAGGATCACCCGGTGGTAACGCGCGATGGCGTACACGCTGGTGCCGATCAGTGGACACATCTGCAGCATGAAATAGAAGGCCACCCATTGCGCGACGTCATCCGACCAGTCCGGTCGCCGGGTGAGAGTGAACAGCCAGGCCAGCAGCACGACGCCGAGCACCGCGATCACACCATGGGCCGCACGGAACCACGTGGCGAAGCGCTCAACCGACCGTTCGTAGTCGACGGTGGGGTATAGCTCGGCGAATCGTTCGGAGCCGAAGTTGGCGGCCCAGCCGCGCATGTATCTGACCAGCCAGGTGGGAGTCAGGACGGACGCCACCAGGATCTGCGCGGCGAACATGAAGAAGAATGCATAGGCTTCGATCACGGCGACCTCACTTTGCCGGCATCTGCCCGTTGATGGCGCCGGCGAACGCATTTCGGATTTCGGAATCGGTCACACCCGCTTCGCGCAGCTCGCTCACCGTTTCGGCCAGCTTGCGCAGCGTCCACTCCTGCAGGTTGAACTTGCAGTTCACCTTGGCCTTGGGGTGCACGTAGGTACCGCGGTAGCCCTTGGTCTCGATGATGGAATCGCGCGTCAGCAACTGGTACGCCTTGGCCACGGTCTTGCTGTTGAGCTCGAGATCGTTGGCCAGCTGACGGATCGAGGGCAGCGAATCGCCGGGCTTCAGGACGCCGGCGGTGACGGCGGCCTTGACCTGTTCGATGAGCTGCTCGAACTGGGGAACGGGGTTGTCGATGTCGATGGTGATTTCCA
>JAQSWD010000017.1 GCA_029266835.1 Steroidobacteraceae bacterium | reverse complement strand
ATCGGCCTCGAACTGAAGCGTGAGTTGTATCAAGGCGAACTTTCGAGCTTTCGCAGTGCATTGCTGCCCGCCATTGCCGCCGCCGGTGGCATGGTCGCTCCGGCGGCGATTCACCTTGTCTTGAATGCCGGTACGCCAACCGAAGCGGGCTTCGGCATACCGATGGCAACGGACATTGCGTTCGCCCTGGGTGCGCTCGCGCTCCTGGGTACGCGCGTGCCTTCAGCGCTGAAGGTCTTCGTGGTTGCGTTCGCGGTCATCGATGACCTGGGCGCGATCGTGCTGATCGCCGTGGCGTACACCGACGAACTGTCGGTGATGCACCTCTACCTGGCTGCCGCGACTCTCGCCGGGTTGCTGGTTCTCAACGCATTCTTCCGGGTCATGGCGCTTTGGCCGTATCTGCTCGGGGGCGTGCTGCTGTGGTACGCCGTCCACGGCGCCGGAGTGCACGCATCCATCGCAGGAGTGCTGCTCGCATTCGCGATCCCATTCTGGTCCCGGAACCCGGGCGAACGTTCGGCTTCCGCCCGGCTCGAACATCACCTTCACCGCCCCGTCGCCTTCATCATCCTGCCGCTTTTCGCCTTGGCGAATACGGCAATCACGCTGGACGCGAACGCCCTGGGTGGACTGGCCAGCGCCAACGCATTGGGTATCTCGGCAGGACTGGCAATCGGGAAGCCCGTGGGAATCCTGTTGTTCTGTTTCGCGGCCGTGGCCGTCGGTATCTGCCGGCTTCCCGGCGGCGTGACCTGGCGACACGTCATCGGGGCCGGAATCCTGGGCGGTATTGGCTTCACCATGTCCATCTTCATTGCCAACCTGGCATTCGCGAACGACGTGGCGGCCCTGAACGCATCGAAGCTCGCGGTGCTCGGAACCTCGTTGTTTGCGGGAGTGGCCGGCTGGGCGTGGCTGCGGTGGGCGTCCTCAGCGGATAACCCCCGCAGTCCCTGAGAGTGCGAGCCTGGCCGCGACGCATCGCTTCCGCCGCGCATGCGGTGCCATGCTAACTTCCTGCGCAAATGTCCGATTCCGCACTCCCGCTGATCATCGTACTGTTGGCCGTGTCGGTGTTCGTCGTGACGCTGGCGCGCCGTCTCGGCCTGCCGGCCATCCTGGGTTACGTCACCGTGGGCCTGGTGCTTGGCCCGCACGCCAGCGGCCTGTTTCCCGAAACCGAAGTCACGCACCTGCTGGCCGAACTCGGCGTGGTGTTCCTGCTGTTCACGCTGGGGCTGGAGTTTTCCTGGCCGCGCATGGTGGCGCTGCGCCGCGAAGTGTTCGGCCTGGGATCCCTGCAGGTGCTGGGCACCACGGCGGTGGTGGCGGCGATCGCGCGCATCCTTTTCGGTGGCGAAGGGGGGCTGGGCTGGGCGCAGTGCATCGTGCTGGGCGGTGTGGTCGCCATGAGCTCCACGGTACTCATCGTGCAGCAGCTGGCGGAGCGCGCCGAACTCAACCGCACGCACGGCCGCCTCGCATTCAGCGTGGTGCTGTTCCAGGACATCGCCGTAGTGCCGTTCCTCGCGCTGGCCGCGGCGCTGGCGCCGGACGGCGAGGCCTTCACGCTGGGCAACACGCTCAAGCTGGTGGGCGCCGGTATCGTGGCGGTGCTGGTGGTGCTGGCCGCCGGGCGCTGGCTGCTGCGCCCGCTGCTCTACGTGATCGCCAACAGCCGGATGCGCGAGCTGTTCACGCTGGCCGTGCTGCTGGTGGCTCTGTCGTCCGCCTGGGCGTCTCACCTGGCGGGACTGTCGATGGCCCTGGGCGCTTTCCTCGCCGGCATGATGCTGGCCGAAACGGAATACAGCCACCAGGTCGAAAGCGTGATCCGGCCTTTCCGCGACATCCTGCTGGGCCTGTTCTTCATCTCCGTCGGCATGCTGCTCGACTTCATGGCGCTGTTCCGCGAGTTCTGGCTGATTCTCGCGTTGTTCGTGGCAATGATCGTGCTCAAGGCACTGGTGGCTTCGCTGGCCACGCGTGTGTTCGTGGATTCGAACTTCAAGGCGGTGCGCACCGGCCTCACGCTGGCCGTGGGCGGCGAGTTCGGCATCGCCTTGCTCACGCTGTTGTTGCAGAACCGGGCCATCGCGCCGGAAATCGCCCAGCCACTGCTGGTCGCGGTGGTGCTGGCCATGGTGCTGGCGCCCGTGATGCTGGCCAACAACAAGCGCATCGCGCGATTGCTGCTGGGTGAGCGCGGACCGCCGAAGACGGCCATCGAGCGCGAGGATGCCGTCACGCAGGCCGTGGCCAAGCGCGAGCACGTCATCCTCTGCGGCTTCGGCCGCGTCGGACAGAACGTGGCGCGGGTGCTGGAGGCGCAGGGCTTCGAATTCATCGCCCTCGACCTGGATGCCACCCGCGTGCGCGCCGCGCGGCAGATCGGCCAACCCGTGGTGTACGGCGACCCCACCGACGAACCGGTGCTGGAGGAAGTGGGCCTCGCCAATGCCAGCGCCGTGGTGATCTCGTTTTCCGACAACAACACCGCGCTGGCCATATTGCGCACCCTGCGGAAGTTGCGCGCCGACGTGCCCGTGCTGGTGCGCACGCCGGACGACTCGCGCACCGGCGAGCTCAAGGCGGCGGGCGCCACCGAAGTCGTGCCCGAAGCCTTCGAAGCCAGTCTCATGCTGGCGTCGCACGTGTTGATGTCGCTCAAACTACCCGCATCCACGGTCATGCGCACCGTGGCCGAGCTGCGCGGCAATCGTTACGAGATGTTGCGCAACGTGATCGGCGGTGTCGACGAACCCGGTCTGGAAGCGGGTTTCGCGGAACAGGTGCGTTCGGTAGTGCTGCCGCCGGGTTCCTGGTGCATCGGCAAGTGCGTGGACGAAGTGCGCAAGGCCGGCGCGCAGGTGGCGATCAGCGGCATCCGGCGCCAGGGCATTCTCGGCCGTGAGCCCTCCGGCGATACGCGATTCGAGGACGGCGACATCGTCGTGATCTACGGAACGCCCGAGGCGCTGGAACACGCGGAGGCCGTACTGCTGGCGGGATGAGGCAGGGCGCCCGTGAGCTGCAACAGGCGGGGTGTCGGCCTGTGGTTCAGGTTTTCCGTGTGAGATCGCCGATTTCCGGCACGCCCTGGTCGCTGCGCCCGCCTTCCTTTCCTCGCCGCGCCTTTTCGGCGAGCTTCTCGTAGACCGCACGCAGCCTTTCGAGCTCATGCTCCTCGAGCTCTTCGAGATCCATGAGCACATTGTGCGCGCCGGGCGACACCCGCAGCAGCTCATCCAGCTTGATGTGCACGGCCTGCGCGTCACGGTTCTGCGTGCTCTGGATCAGGAACACCATGAGGAAGGTGATGATGGTGGTGCCGGTGTTCACCACCAGTTGCCAGGTATCGCTGAATTGGAAAAGAGGCCCGCTGATCGCCCAGACCGCGATGATCAGCACCGCGAGCGCGAAAGTCAGGGGTTGTCCGGTGGCGTGTGCCGTGCGCTTGGTGAAGCGCGTGAACCAGGAAGACGATTTGGCGGGAGTCATGTTTCAACCCTCGTGACAGGAGCACGAGAGGTTAGGCCGGCATCGCCGCCGCCGGATCAGACGGCGACGGGTCTGTTTGTCAGACGCTACTTCTTCGGCGCCGCGATCGAGAGAACCAGCACGCTGCCGACGATCATGGCCGAGCCCAGTAGCTGCCAGAGGGTCAATCGCTCGGCGAAGAAGATCGCGGCCAGCACGATGGTGGTGGGCGGGCCGATGGTGCTGCCGATGGCCGCGCGCGAGGCGCCCACGCGTTTCATGCCCTCGGCCTGCAGCAGCCCGGGCACGAACATGCAGGCGATGCCGAGCACGGCCAGCAGTGCCCAGTCGTACGCCGCCAGCGTGCGTACCTCATCGAAGGACCTGAACACCGCGAAATGGATCGCCAGCAACACCGCCGCGGAAATCATGGCGATGGCCGCGAAGCGCGTGCTGCCCAGCTCGCGTGTGTAGCGTGCACCGATGAGGAAGTAGACGGCCGTGGTCAGTGCGGCGATCAGCACCAGCGCCGCGCCGAAGAGATTGGCGCGGAGTTCGGCGACATCGATGCCGCCCATGGCGAAAAAGATGCCGGCGTAGGTGAGCAGCATGGCCCAGACCACGCGAGCTTCCGGGGCGCGGCGGTCGATCACGGCGCCCAGGGCCACCACCATGGCCGGATAGCTGAATAGCAGCACGCGCTCGATGGAAGCATCGATGAGCATGAGCGCCCAGAAATCGACCAGGGCGCCGATGTAGTAGCAGGTGATACCGGCGATCGCTGCCGCGATGAATGCTCGTGGTCGCAGCGGTGGCGCCGGCATGTCGCCCGCTGGGGTGGGCCGCAAGGCCAGCCAGCCGAACAGCGGCATGGCGATCATCGCCCGGACCGTGACCAGCAGCTCGAACCCCACGCCCCGCTGGTACAGCCATTTCCCGAAAATGCCCTTGCTGGCGAACAACATGGCGGCCACCGCCACCATGATCATGCCGGCGCGGGCCTTGCCCGGGTACGCATCGAGCCGGGAATCGTGGTCGGTCGGGGTATTCACGCGGGAATCGTACACGCGACGGCCCGCCCGGATCGGTACACCCGCGTATAATTCCGCGCTCCGTGAAGCGCGACGACATCCAGTTCCCGGCCAGACACTCCGCGCTGCGCGACGACGTGCACGTGCTCGGCGGCCTGGTGGGCGACGTGCTCAAGGAGCAGGGCGGCGAGGCATTGTTCAGCCTGGTCGAGAAGGACCGCCGCCTATCTATCAAGCGGCGCGCCGGAGACAAGGAAGCCGCAGCCGAACTGGGCATCCAGCTCCGCGGCCGGGCGCCGCAGGTGGGGCGCGACCTGGCGCGGGCCTTCTCCATGTGGTTCCGCGCGGTCAACCTGGCCGAGAAAGTCCATCGCATCCGCCGCCGCCGCAACTACTTCCTGGAAGCCAGCTCGCGCGCGCAGCCCGGCGGCGTGGAGGCCGCGCTCAACGCACTCAAGGAAAAGGGTTACTCGCTCGCGGACACACTCGAGCTGCTCAAACGCATCCGCATAGAGCCGGTGTTCACCGCGCATCCCACCGAGAGCGCCCGCCGCACCATGCTGCGCAAGAACCAGCGCATCGCCGAGTTGTTGCTCGATCGGCTCGATCCCTCGCTGACGCCGCAGGAGCTTCGAGAGAACTGGAGCCGCGTGCGCACCGAGGTCACCACGGCATGGCAGACCGAGGATCACCCACGCGAACGGCTGACGGTGGCCGACGAGCGCGAGCACGTGGTGTTCTACATCGCCGAGGTGCTGTATCGCATCCTGCCGGCGTTCTACGCCGAGCTCGCCGAAACCCTGTCGAAGCTGTACGACGTGCCGGCCGATTCGCTGGAACTGCCGGACATGATCCGCTTCGGCACCTGGGTGGGTGGCGACATGGACGGCAACCCCGACGTGCACGCGAAGACCATCCGCGAAACGCTGGCGCGCCAGCAGCAGGTCATCATCAACGCGTACTTCAAGGAGTGCGGCATCCTGGCGCAGCTGCTGTCGCAGAGCGCCAGCCGCAGCGGCGTGTCAGCCGAGCTCACGCAGCGCATCGAGCAGTACGCCACGCTGATTCCGGGCGCGCAGGGCATCACGCCCATCCGCCACGACCGCATGCCTTACCGCGTGCTCCTGGGGCAGATCGCCGAGCGCCTGCGGCTCACCTATGACAAGCGCCCGAATGGCTACGAGGGTCCGCAGCAGTTCCTGCGCGATCTTCACCTCATCGCCGCCAGTCTCAAGGCAAACAAGGGTTTCCATGCCGGCTGGGGCAACGTGCAGCGACTCATCCGGCGCGTGGAGACTTTCGGTTTTCATCTGGCCACGCTCGATCTGCGCCAGACGGCCGAAATCCACCACTGCGTCATCGCGCAGGGTCTGGACGACCCGCAGTGGAGGACGCGCACCGCGGCCGAGCGTCACGACCTGCTGGTCAACGCCATCGAGCGCGACATGGGTTTCAAGGTGGAGCTGGACGCGCTGGGCAAACGGACGCTGGGTGTGTTCGACGCCATGCTCCAGGCCCGGCATCGGTATGGCCCCGAGGCCGTGGGTTATTACGTGGTCGGCGGCACGCAGGGCGCGGACGACGTGCTCGCGCCGCTGCTGCTGGCGCGCTGGGCCGAAGCCTACGACCGCGTCTCGGGCGAAGTGGCCGTGGACATCGCGCCCATGTTCGAGTCGGTGGATTCGCTCGAGCATTGCGGCGACGTCATGCGCACCTTGTTAGGCGACCCGCTGTACCGCCGGCATCTCGAGGGCCGCGGCGGCACGCAATGCGCGCTGATCGGTTATTCGGACACGAACAAGGAAGGCGGCTTGTGCGCGGCGCGCTTCGCCGCGTACCGCGCGCAGGCGGAGCTGGCGACGGCGCTGGCCGCCGCCAATGGGCGGCACGTCATCTTCCACGCGCGCGGCGGCAGCATCGCGCGCGGCGGCTCGCGCATCGATTCCCTGGTGCGCAGCCACCGGCGTTACCGCCGCTCCCGAACAAGTGCGGTTCGCCGCGCAAGTGGCCGCGACCAGCCGGCGGGAATACCGGCGCGTCGTGTCCGATCCCGCGTTCTATGGCTGGTTCCAGTCGGTGACGCCCATCGACGTCATCACGCGCATGCAGATCGGCTCGCGGCCCGCGGTGCGGCCGGGCAAGGAAGGCTTCGAGGCCTTGCGTGCCGTGCCATGGGTCTTCGCCTGGACGCAGTCGCGGCACATGTTGCCCGCATGGCTGGGCGCCGGCTTCGGCCTGCGCTCGGCCAGCGACGAAATGGGTCTGGACGTGGCGCGTTCCGCCTACGCCGAGTGGAATTTCTTCACGTCGCTGATCGATGACCTGGAAGCGTCGCTGGCGCGCGCCGATCTCGAGATCGCCGCGGCCTATGAAGAACTGGCGCCGATGTCGCAAGGCGGCTACGGGGCCAAACTACGCGAGGAGTTCGCGCTGGTGCGCGACCAGGTGCTGGCCATCAAGCAGACCCAGGCGTTGCTGGACCGCGATCAGACATTGCAGCGTTCCATCGAGCTGCGGAATCCTTACGTGGACCCGATCAACCTGCTGCAGGTCGATCTACTAAGGCGTTGGAGGGAATCCGGCCGACAGGACCGCGATTTGTTCGAAGCACTGCTGGCCTGCACCGCGGGCATTGCGGAGGGACTGCAAAGTACCGGATGATGCGGACGCATGGAAACACGCCTCGCCAGCACTCCCAAGGATTCGGGATTCCGCAGCTTCGCCGAGTTCTATCCTTTCTATCTCGGCGAACACCGGCACCCGGTCTCGCGGGCTCTTCACTACATCGGCACCTGGTGCGCCGTGCTCTGCCTCGCGGCCCTGGCCATCACCGGCGAACCCGAATGGCTGCTGGGCGCGCTCGTGGGTGGTTACGCCTTCGCCTGGGTCGGGCACTTCCGGTTCGAGCGCAACAAGCCGGCCACGTTTCGTTACCCGTTCTACAGCCTGGCAAGCGATTTCCGCATGTGGTGGGAGCTGAACTTGGGCAAACTCAAGTTCCGTGAGCACGACTGATCGGCCGACTTGTCTGAAAGACCCAAGGGCTCTTCCCTAAAACCCCTCCGCGCACTGATTCCCTTTCTTGCCCCTTATACGGGGCGGATGTTGTGGGCATTGGGCGCGCTCGCCATCGCGGCGGCGGCCATGCTGGCGCTGCCGCAGGCCCTCAAGAACGTCATCGACCAGGGCTTCACCGCGGCGAATGCCGCCGCCATCGACCGGTACTTCCTCTGGCTGCTGCTGGCGGCCGCGGTGTTCGCCGCGTTCGCTTCGCTGCGCATGTACCTGGTCAACTGGATAGGTGAACGTGTGGTCGCCGACCTGCGCAGCGCGGTCTACAAACGCGTGCTGCTCATGGACCCGGCGTTCTTCGAGGTGACCAAGACCGGCGAGGTGCTGTCCCGGCTGACTACCGACACCACGCTGATCCAGTCGTTGTCGGGCATAGGCCTGTCCGTCCTGCTGCGCTCGACGGTGAGCTTCATCGGCTCGCTGGTGCTGCTGCTGCTGACCAGCCTCAAGCTGGCGCTGATCATCCTGGTCCTGGTGCCGACGGTACTGCTGCCCATGATGATCTTCGGACGCCGCGTGCGCCGGTTGTCGCGCGCCTCGCAGGACCGCGTCGCCGACACTTCGGGGCTTGCCGGCGAGACGCTCAATGCCATCCAGACGGTGCAGGCGTTCACGCTGGAGGAACTGCATGGCCGCCGCTATGACGATGCGGTGGAAGACAGTTTCACCACCGCCATCCAGCGGACGCGCGTGCGCGCGTGGCTCATCGCCGTGGCCATCATGATGACCTTCGGCGCCGTGACCCTGGTGCTGTGGCTGGGCGCGCGCGCCGTGCTCGATGGCTCGATGACCGGCGGCGATCTCGCGAAATTCCTGAGCTACGCCATCTTCATGGGCACGTCGGTGGGCGCGTTGTCGGAGATGTGGGGCGAACTGCAGCGCGCGGCGGGCGCCATGGAACGCACGGTGGAACTGCTGAATTCGGAGCCGTCCATCGTCGTGCCCGACAAGCCGACGCCGCTGAATTCCGAATCCCGTGGGGCCATTTCCTTCGAGCACCTGTCGTTCAGCTATCCCTCGCGGCCGGATACGCGCGCGCTCGATGATTTCCACCTGCAGATCGCGCCGGGTGAAACCGTGGCTTTCGTCGGCCCGTCGGGCGCCGGCAAGAGCACCGTGTTCCAGCTGCTGCTGCGGTTCTATGACCCCGCGTCGGGACGTATCGTCATCGATGGCGTGGACATCGCGCAGGCGGACCCGGGCGAAGTGCGCGCGCACATCGGCCTCGTACCTCAGGAAACCATCATCTTCGGGGCCAGCGCGCGCGAGAACATCCGCTACGGCCGCCCGGGCGCCAGCGACGCGGACATCGAAGCGGCCGCGCGGGCCGCCGCCGCCGACGAGTTCATCCGCAAGTTGCCCGAAGGGTACGAGACCTTTCTGGGCGAGAAGGGCGCGCGGTTGTCGGGAGGGCAGAAGCAGCGTATTGCCATCGCGCGCGCCATCCTCAAGAATCCGCCGATATTGCTGCTGGACGAGGCCACGAGTTCGCTGGATTCCGAGAGCGAGCGGCTGGTGCAGGATGCGCTGGAGCAATTGATGCGTCAGCGCACCACACTGGTGATCGCGCACCGGCTGGCCACCGCCATCAACTCCGACCGCATCGTGGTGATCGATCGCGGGCGCATCGTCGGCATCGGGCGGCACGAACAACTGTCCCGTGACAACGCGTTGTACGCGCGGCTCGCGGCGCTGCAATTCGGTACCTAGGAGAGCTTCCATGGCCTACGTCGACGGCTTCCTGCTTCCGGTCCCCAAACGCAATCGCGCCCGGTACAGGAAAGTGAGTAGTCAGGCGGGAAAGGTCTGGATGGACCACGGCGCGCTCGGTTACCACGAGTGCGTGGCCGACGATGTGCCCAGAGGGAAGTCCACCTCCTTTCAGCGCGGCGTGAAGCTTCGCAAGGGCGAAGAGGTGTGGTTTTCGTGGATCGTCTACAAGTCGCGCAAGGACCGCGACCGCGTCAATGCCAGGGCCATGAAAGACCCGCGCCTGGCGTACATGATGGATCCCAAGGCCATGCCCTTCGACAGCAAGCGCATGATCTTCGGCGGCTTCACCATGATGGTGAGGTTCACGAAGGTTTAAGACAGTGGCGTAAGTCCGTGGTAACAAAGGTGAAACGGAGGTCCGGCATTCTGGAGGCATGAAGCCAGACAAATCGAAGTCCCTGCGCCTCCGATCGGTTTTCGTTTCCGACGTCCACCTGGGCTCGAAGGATTGCCGGGCCAGGGAACTGCTCGAGTTCCTGGGTTCGGTGGATGCGGACTATCTGTTCCTCGTGGGTGACATCATCGACTTCTGGAGCCTGAGGCGCAGCTTCTATTGGCCGCAGGAACACAACGATGTGCTGCGCATGATCCTCGCCAAGGCCAGGGAAGGCACGCAGGTGATCTACGTGCCGGGAAATCACGACGACGACCTGCGAGAGTTCTGCGGTTCGCAGTTCGGCAACCTCGTCATCCGGCGCAAGTACGTGCATGCCGCTGCGGACGGACGCGAGTTCCTGGTCATGCACGGCGACGAATTCGATACCGCCGTGAAATGCAGCCGATGGCTGGCGAAGTTCGGTGCCGCGGCCTATGAATTCATGATGCGCATGAATCGCGGCGTGAACCTCTGTCGCCGGGCGCTGGGCATGCCGTACTGGTCGCTGGCGACTTACGTGAAACTGCGGCTCGGCAATGCCGTGCGCTACGTGGAGGCTTTCGAGACCGCCGCCGCGCAGGCGGCACGTGCGCGCGGGCTCGACGGCATCATCTGCGGCCACATCCACCGCGCGGGCATGCGCGACATCGACGGCATCACCTATTGCAACGACGGCGACTGGGTGGAGAGCTGCACGGCGCTGGTGGAATCTCCAGGCGGCGAATTGTCGCTGTGGCAATTCGGCGCGGCGAGCGGCCTGCCCGAAGGCGACGAGTTGATGGAAGTCGCCGCCTGAACACGACCCCGCAGTACAGCTAACAGGGTTTCCCCCAGTCGCTGTACCGTCCGGGCGAGCAGATGCATCGAGGGGATATGGAATAATCCCCGCGATGGAAATCCGTTATCGCATCCTCAACGTATTCACCGCGGGTGGCGCACGGCTCTCGGGAAATCCGCTGGCCGTGGTCGAAGATGGCAGCCAGCTCGATGCCGCGCAGATGCAGGCGGTGGCGCGCCAGTTCAATCTTTCCGAAACCACGTTCATCCTGCCGTCGAAGCGCGCCGCCGCGCAGGTGCGCATCTTCACGCCGGCCTATGAAATGCCGTTCGCCGGCCATCCCACGCTGGGGACTGCGCATGTGTGCCGCGCGCTGGGCCTGGGTGGAGACCAGCTCGGTCTGGAAATGCGCGCGGGCATCATCCCGGTCACGTCCCGCGGCGATCACTGGACACTGCGCGCGCAGCCGGGCAGCACGCGGCTGGTCGAGGTGCAGGCCGGCGAACTCGCCGGATTGTTAGGCCTGGAGCCCGGCGACGTCGGGTTCCAGCCGCTGTGGGTCAAGGCGGGGCGCGAACAACTCGTGGTGCCGCTCACCAGCGAGGCCGCGGTGCGGCGCGTGAAACCCCGTCCGGAATTGTTCGACCGCATCAGGAGCCAGGATGGCGCGGGGCAGGTGTACATTTTCGCCTCGACCGGCGGGCAGAAGTTTCTCAGCCGGTTCTTCTTTCCGGATGGCACCGCCATTCTCGAAGATCCGGCGACGGGCTCGGCCTGCGCCAATCTCGGCGCCTGGTTCGTGGCCATGGGCCGCCGTCCGCCGCTGGCATTCGAGATCAGCCAGGGGGAATTCGTCGGCCGTCCTTCGACGCTGCAGCTGGAAGTGAATTCCGACAACGAAGTATTCGTCGGCGGCGATGTCATCGAGCTAGGATCGGGGCAACTGATTCTCTAGGAGCTCGCGATGAGCGTTGACAGCTACCACAAGCGCAAGGTCGGCAACCGGACGTTGTCGCCCGAAACGCAGATGATGGGTTTTGGTTTCGATCCGGCGTTGTCCGAAGGCGCGCTGAAGCCGCCGATCTTCCTCACTTCCACGTTCGTCTTCCGCAGCGCGCAGGACGGCAAGGATTTTTTCGACTACACCTCGGGTCGGCGCCAACCGCCGCCGGGCGAGGCGCCGGGCCTCGTGTACTCGCGCTTCAACAATCCCAACCTCGAGGTGCTCGAGGACCGCCTCGCGTTGTGGGAGGGCGGCGAGGCCGCGGCGGTGTTTTCCAGCGGCATGTCCGCCATCTCCACCACGTTGTGGGCGTACCTGAAGCCCAACGACATGCTGCTCATGAGCGAACCCCTGTACGGCGGCACCGAGACCCTCATCGACAAGACATTGCCTCCTTTCGGCATCGGCGCGGTGCGCGTGGCCGACGCCATCTCACGCGACGCCGTGATGGCGGGTGCGAAGTCTGCGCTGGAAAAAGCGAAGGCCAGGGGCGGCAAGGTGGGCCTGCTGGTGACGGAAACTCCGGCCAACCCCACCAACAGTCTCGTGGACCTCGCGCTGTGGCGCGAAGTGTCCGAGTGGATAGGCGGGCAGCAGGGTGCGCGGCCGCCGGTAGCCGTGGACAACACCTTCCTCGGCCCGGTGTTCCAGAAGCCGCTGGAGCATGGCGCCGATCTCGTCATGTATTCGCTGACCAAATATGTCGGCGGGCACTCGGACCTCGTGGCTGGCGGCGTCGTCGGTCCCAAGTCCATGGTGTTGCCGGTGCGGCAACTGCGGTCGGCGCTGGGCACGCAGCTCGACCCGAACACCTCCTGGATGATCATGCGATCGATGGAAACATTGGCGCTGCGCATGCGCGCCGCGTCGGACAATGCTTCGCGCGTGGCGGGGTACCTGGCGCAGCACCCCAAGGTGGCCAGCGTGAACTATCTCGGCCATCTGAAGGCCGGCGACCCGCGTGCCGAGGTCTTCGCGCGTCAATGCAAGAGCGCGGGTTCGACGTTCGCGTTTTCGATCCGCGGCGGGGAGGCGGAGGCCTTCCGCATGCTGGACGCGCTGCAGGTCATGAAGCTGGCGGTGAGCCTGGGCGGCACCGAGACGTTGATTTCGCATCCGGCGTCCACCACGCACTCCGGTGTGCCCAAGGAAACGCGTGACCGCATGGGTGTCACCGAGGCATTGATACGGATATCGGTGGGTATCGAAAACGCGGACGATCTCATCGCCGACCTCGAGCAGGCCCTGGGAAAAATCTGACGGCGCGGGCCGCGAGGTACGACGGTTCCGACGCGTGCCGCGAGGGATCGCGGCCGCGATGTGGGTCACGCGCTGACGCGGCTCATTCCCACAAATCGAAGGAGGGCGCGGCCTGCATGTGAAGCCGGCAGGGCGGCCATACTCCCGGGCCGGGGAGTCGATTGGGGAAGTCATGGATGGTCTCGAAACGGCGGTCAGCGCGGCCGCTCCCGTCTCGCTTGCCCTCGAGCTGGAGCGTCAGCTTCGTCTCGTCGAGAAACATTACGCGGAGGCGCGCCACGCCGCCGAGCAGGCGCGGAACGAGTTGCGGACGCTCATGACGCAGGCGGCTCAGCGGCCGGCGGCCATCCGGGCGGCGCGCACGAAGTTCGAAGCCGTGGCGGCGCGCTGTTCGCGGCTCCGCGGAATCATCGATGACCTCGAGGAAAGACTCGAAGCCTGTTGAGGCGGGCTAACTACCCCCGCGCGCTCCCCTCGGATCAGCGGCGCTTGCGCGGCGCCGGCATGCCCATGGGATTTGCGCCGCTCTCGCCGTCGACCTGCGGCCGGAACAGGCTGGCATCGGGCTCGTCGCGCTGGATCTCGCGCAGCCGGTACCGGGTTTCGCCGGTGCGGGGATCCTTGTACGTCGCCTCGACGACCACCTGCAGGTCCTTGCCATACCACTGTTCGGCGGACATTTTCACCGGCTGCTCATTGCCCATGGCCCCCGCGGGAATCGTGGCTTCGACACGCCTGCCGGTGAGCGTCTCGCCATCGACCTGGCGTTCACCGAGCTTCACGGGCCGCGACACCTTGAGCGGCAAGCCGGCCGGACGCGGCGGACCGACGGTGATGTCGGGCTCATTGGCGGCGCGGCAGGGCGCTATCGGCAACGTGACCACCTTGCCATCGGGTTGCAACATGTAGCGTTCGCGCGCGGCCGGGTCGTCGATGACGGTGAGACGGGAGTTGATTTCGACCGGAGTGGGGCCGCCAATGGAAGTCAGATCGTATTCCGAGCGCGTGCGTCCATCACTGTCGCGCCATACGCGCACGGAGTTGTGCCGGACCACCTTGCCGCCATCGGGCGTGGTCGTCACCGTCTCGCTGGTGCCGTAAGCCGAGTACGGTGCGCCCGTGACCAGGCGCACATTGTCGGGCGTCGGGCGTACCGTGGTGTTCGCCGGCGCCGGCGGACACACAGGAAAGCCGGCGGAATCCTGCGCCTGGACCTGTGCCGCCACGCCGGCGGACACCAGTGACATCGCCAGCAGTGCCGCGTGTCGCGGCGGCCGGGCGGGCTTACTGTATCTGCAACTTCTGGCCATCTTCTTCCGCCTGCTGATGCGAGGTGATTCCTTCGGCCGGAACGATGCGGTCGATGCGCACCGTGCCGTCGTTCGAAACCACCACGTCGATCCAATAACGCTTGCCGGTGCTCTTGGCATTGGGATTCACCGCCACCAGGGTTCCCTGCGCCGAATATTCCGCCGGAATGGTCAATGCCACGGAGTCGCTGGGCCACATGCCGAGATCTTCCGGCGCCCAGGCAACCTGCTGGGCGGCTTCGCGAGCCAGTGAATTGACCGCGGCCACGTTGGTCGAGCGCTCGAGGCGCATGCCGATGATGATCCCCGCGCTGATGGCCAGTACGGCCAGGCAGGCGGCGGCGGCCCATGCGAACGGGCGCCGCCAGTGGCGTGCCGATCGGGTTCGCTTCATCTCCGCAGGGGCAAGGCGTGGCTGTGCTGCGACCAATTGCTCGATCCGCGCATCCAATGCATCACTGGGCGTGATCTGCCCGAGATCACGCGCGTATTTTTTCATCAGCTCCGCGATGCGCGGATTCAGGTCGTCTCTCATGTCAGACCTCGTTGCACCACCGGCAAGGGATCGTCGGCGATGAGTTCCATGGAAACCAGGCGGATGCTCAGCAGGGCGCGCGCGCGATGCAGCCGGGACCGCACAGTGCCCAGCGGAACCCCCAGGATGGTTGCCACGGTGGCGTACGGAAGTTCCTCGAGATCGCAGAGCGCGATGATCTCGCGGTGCTGCAACGGTAGTTCGAGCATGGCGCGCCGGAACGCGGCCGTGACCTCGGAGCGCGCGATCTCGTCCACGGGGTTCTGCGTCTCGGATCTGGCTTCGGTGCCCTCGTCTTCCGGATCGAGCGTCACCCAGCGCCTCTCCTGCCGGAAGTGGCGGCTGACGCGATGACGCAGGACGCCGCACAGGTAGCCGTAGGCCGAGCCCAGCGCCGGGTCGAAGGAGAACGGCTCGCGCAGCAGGGCAACGAAGGTATCGTGCACGAGGTCTTCGGCCACCTGTGGCGAACGGCACATCGCCGTGGAAAAGCGCAGCAGCGCGCGGCCATGGCGTTGGTAGAGGCAACGCAGCGCGGTGGCATCTCCGGTAGCCAGTCGCGCCATGTATTCGGAATCGTCGCCATCGTTTTGCATCTGGACCGCTACCGTCCTCGTTCTTCGGGCGCCATCGATTGGATGACGCGAGCGCCAAAAGTTCCTGTCGGCCCGCTGATCGCGCGCCGACACTTCAGGCGCGCTCGACCAGGACGCCAATGACATAACCTTCACCGTGGACCGTCTTGATGATGCGTGGACCCCGCGCATCGTCGCCGAGGATCTGGCGCAGCCGGCTGATGCGCACGTCGATGCTCCGGTCGAACGGCCCGGCGTCGCGGCCGCGTGCGAGCTCGATGAGCTTGCTGCGGGCGACCACGCGGTTGCCATGCGCCAGTAGTGAGGACAGGACGCGGAATTCCGCATTGCGCAGGGGCGCGGGCGGGCGGCCTTCGGGGCACGAGAGCTCGCGGGTGACCACGTCCAGCTGCCAGCCGCCAAATCGATACACGCGCGTGCGTGCGGCCGGAATCGCGCTGGCGCCGCCCGACCGGCGCAGGATGTTGCGCATGCGCGCCAGCAGCTCGCGTGGATTCACCGGTTTCGTGAGGTAGTCGTCGGCGCCCATCTCCAGGCCGACGATGCGGTCCACGGCGTCGTCGCGCCGCGCCAGGATGATGAACGGCAGATCGCCGCCCGCCCTCAATGAGCGCGTGACTCGCGCTCCATCTTCACCGGGATGCAGATCGAGGATTACGAGGTCGATGCGTGCGCGTTCCAGCGCGCGCTGCATGGCCACGCCGCTGGCGGCCGCCGTGACCCGGAAGCCGTGGTGCTCGAGGTGCCCGGCCAGTGCGGCCCGCGCTTCGCGGTCCTCGTCGACGATGAGTATGTGTTTGCCGGCGGCCATCCTGCTCATTGCCACGAACCGCGCGAAAGGTTCCATGCACAAATTCCGTAACCTTTCGAAACACTTGGAAACAATTTCCGACGAACCGCAAGGCCGGCTGCGGGTCGTATTGCGCAATGAAAAACGGTCTCGGCGCCTTCTGCCAAATCCTTCTGTTAGTTAGTGTCGTCGCCGCGGCTGGAGATGCCGGCGCGCAGGTGGCGGCATCCGGCGAGTTCACGGTCACCGGCATCCGCGTCGAAGGACTGCAGCGGATCACGGAAGGCACGGTTTTCAACCAGTTGCCGGTGAACATCGGCGACCGTGTCACGCCGCAGCGGCTGCGCGAGGCGCTGCGCGCGCTCAATGACACCGGGTTCTTCCGGGACGTCGAATTGCGTCGCGAAGAGCCTGGAGTGCTCATCGTCGTGGTGCAGGAGCGCCCCTCGATCCGCGATTTCAAGATCACGGGCAACAAGGAGGTCAAGACCGAGGACCTCAACAAGTCCCTGCGCAACGTCGGGCTCGCGCGGGGAAAGATCCTCGACCGTTCCACGCTCGAGGACGTGCGCCAGTTCCTGGTCGATCAGTACTTCTCGCGCGGCCGCTACGGCGTGATCGTGGACACGAAAGTGGAAGAGCAGGCCGGCAACCTGGTCGACGTGCACATCGACATCAAGGAGGGCCAGCGCGCGCGCATCCGGCAGATCAACATCGTCGGCAACCAGCGTTACCCGGACGAAGAGTTGCTCGCCGGGCTGGAGCTGCGGTCCAGCAACCTGCTGTCGTTCTACCGGCAGGACGATCGCTATTCGCGCCAGTCACTGGAAGGTGACCTCGAGAAGATCCGCTCCCACTACATGGATCGGGGTTACGCGGATTTCGAGATCACCTCGACGCAGGTCTCTCTTGCCCCCGAAAAAGACGACCTGTTCATCACCATCAACGTGCACGAAGGTGAAACCTGGAAGCTCGGCGCGGTGAAACTCGCGGGCCGCTTCGTCGTGTCCGAGGCCATCCTGCGGCAATACCTCTTCGTGCAGCCGGGCGACCAGTATTCACAGCGCCTGATCGCTGCCACGGAAAAAGCGCTGGGTGAACGCCTGAGCGAGGCGGGCTACGCCTTCGCCGACGTCGCGGCAGTGCCGGCCGCCGACGCTGACAAGCACGAGATCGCGCTCACTTTCGTGATCGAGCCCAATGCACGCGCCTACGTTCGCCGCATCGAGTTCTCGGGCGTGCAGAAGACCGACGACGAAGTGCTGCGCCGGGAGATGCGCCAGTTCGAAGGCGCCGTCCTCTCCAACAATGCGCTCACGCGCTCCGAGGAAAGATTGCAGCGGTTGCCGTACATCAAATCCGTGGAGACGGAAACCAGGCGTGTGCCGGGCTCGGCGGACCTGGTCGACGTGGAGTTCAAGATCGAGGAGGGGCCTTCCTCACAACTCGGCGGTGGCATCGGCTACTCCGAGCGGCAGGCCTTCATTCTCAGCGGTAACTTCATCGACAGCAATTTCCTCGGCAGCGGCGACCGCCTGGGGCTGGAGCTCAATGGTGGACAGTACAGCAAGGTGTACAGCATCCAGCACACCGATTCATTTTTCACCGTCGATGGCATTTCCCGATCGTTGAGCGCGTCGTACATCGAACGCGACCGCCTGACCTCGTCGTTCTCTCAGTTCACCACCAAGACGTATTCCGCGGGATTCAGCGTGGGGTACCCGGTTTCCGACGACCAGTACCTGAGCCTGGGCCTCAACTACAGCCACGAAAATCTCGCCACCGTGCGCAGCAGTTCATCGCAGCTGCGCGACTGGGTGCGTGACAACGGCGATTACTATTTCAGGCGTGTCGGCAGCGATCCGATCCTGGGCACCATCATCGATTCGGTGGAGATCACCGGCGGCTGGTATCGGGAAAGCCGCGACCGTTCACTGTTCCCGACACGCGGTGGCCTGCATCGGTTGAGTTTCGGCGTGACGCCGCCGGGCAGCGCGGTGGAATACGCCACGGTGAACTTCCGCTCGCAGCAGTTCTTCCGGCTTCCGGGGTGGGATTTCCTCGACAGGTTTCCCATCCAGGTCACGACCAATATCGGCTGGTCCACGGCGCTGGGGGATACCACCGCGACACCACCGCACCGGCACATTTTCACCGGTGGTGCCGATTCGGTGCGTGGCTTCCGCGACGGTTCGCTGGGCCCGCGCGATTCTCTCGGAAATCCGTACGGCGGCGACGCGGGCTTCTCGACGCAGTTCGATCTCATCATGCCGATGCCGGAGAAATTCCGGACATCCGCGCGCGTCAGCTTGTTCTTCGACGCCGGCCAGTCTTACTACCTGGGTGACACGCAGTTCCGCAACCTGCGCGGCGACCGTACCGACTACAAGTTCGATCTCGGCGAGGTACGCACCTCGGCGGGCGCATCCATCCAGTGGCTGTCGCCCATGGGCCTGTTCCGCTTTTCGTACGCGGTGCCACTGCAATACCAGCACCAGACACGCCGGCTGTTCGGCGACGAGATCGAGAAATTCCAGTTTTCGGTGGGCACGGCGTTCTGATGCCCGGGCGAAGACGCCAATCCAGACGATGGAGAAATACATGAAGATGCTGACTGTTTCGATTCGGCCCGGCATGGCTCTGGGCCTGGTGCTGCTGACGGCTTCGCTGGCTTCCTGCGGTGGCAGTGACGAGAAGAAGGGTGATGATCCGCAGATCCGGTTGTTGAATCTCAGCGCCGGTTATTCCTCGCTGGACATGATGACCAACCTGGACTCGGATGAGGATGACGACGATGAGACGCAGGCGGAAAGCGTGGCGCTGGGCACGGTCAGCGAGTTCGTCACGCTCGATCCCGACGACTACACGATCAAGCTCCGGCGCTCCGGTTCGGGAAGCGTGCTGCGTTCGTTCGCGGGCGAGGAACTGGTGGAGGACACCATCAATGCCTACGTGGCCTTTGGCGAAGTGGGGCAGTTCGGCGCCCTGCGTATCGACGAGTCGCTGGATCCGGCGGATGCCGGCGAGAACCGACTGCACGTGGCCAACGTATCCGCGGCCGGCGGGTTGGACATCTATCTGACCGATGCGAATACGGATCTCGACGACACCACGCCGGTGTTGTCCGGGGTCACGGCGCAGTTGAACACCGTGATTTCCGACAGCGGCACCTTCCGCCTGCGCGCCGTCGCATCGGGTGACACTTCCGACGTCCGTCTCGACATCCCCAACTTCCAGCTCGTGGACAAGGGCGTGGGCACGTTGATCCTGACTTCCACGCAAGGCGGCATGCTGGCGAACGGCGTTTTCCTGCCGCAGCAGGGCCAGCCCACCGCGTTCACCAACACCAGGGCGCGCGTGCGCGGCGCCGTGGCGTTGCCGAACGGCGCGGCGGCCACCATCCAGCTCAATGGGCAGACCATTCTCACCTCGGCCACGGCGGGCGTGATCGCCAGCCGGTACAGCCTGTTCGACTCCGGCTCGTTGCCGGTGAGTCTCACGGTCAATGGCACGGCGGTCACCGTCCCCAACGTGACACTGACCGCGGGCGCGGATTACACGCTCATGATCTGGAGCAACAACGAGGGGCCGCAGGCCAGCCTGATCGTCGACGACAACCGGCTGCCGGCGGGTGGCTCGGGCATGACCAAGTTGCGGCTGCTCAACGGCATGTCGACTCTGGCCGCGCCCATCACCCTGTCCGTGGACTTCTCGCCCGTGATCGAAGGCGTGTTGTTGGGCCAGGTCTCGGATGAAGAGGAGATCACCGCGGGGTCGGACCGCCAGTTCGATGTATCCAACACGTCGACGGCCGCGCCGGTGTTGAGCCGCTCGTCGATCACGCTGCTGGGCAACTCGGTCTACACCTTCTTCATGACCGACAACGGCGGCACCCCCATCGGCGTCCTGCGCAAAGACCGGTAATGGGCAGTGACTCCACTAATGCATCAACGCAGCGAGTTGAGTTCGCGCTGCAGTACATCCGGCTCGACGGGTTTCACCAGGTGGCGCGCGAAACCGGCCTGGCGCGACTGCGCGCGGTCTTCGGGGAATCCATAACCGGTGAGCGCCACCAGCCTCACTGCGCGGCCCTTGGGATGCGAGCGGATCCGCCGCGCGAGTTCGTAACCATCCATGCCGCCCGGTAACCCGATGTCGATGAAGGCGACATCGAGGTCGGCGGTCTCGATCACGGCCAGCGCGCGCTCGCCATCGGCGGCCTCGCGCACGTCGTGGCCGTGCGCACGCAGCACGGCGCGATACATCTCGCGGGAATCGTGGTTGTCATCCACCAGCAGCACGCGCCGCGATTCTTCGTATCGCTGCACATGCTTATCGGGCAATCCCTTCGCGTCGGCCTTGGCGTCGGCCTTGGCGTCGGCCAGCGAGTCGGGCGCCTCGGTGAGCGGCAACCGGACGGTGAACGTGGCGCCGCGCCCATCGCCTTCACTCGTGGCTTCGACGGTGCCGCCGTGCAGCTCCGCCAATCGTCGAACCAGCGTGAGCCCGATGCCGAGACCGCCGCGCGACCGGTCGATGGTGTGGTGCGCCTGCACGAACAGGTCGAAGATCCGCGGCAGCATCTCCTCGGGAATCCCAACGCCCTGGTCGGTCACCCGCAGCACCGCGTGCTGGCCTTCACAGGACACGCGGACGACCACGGGCCGTTCCGATTGAGAAAACTTGAGCGCGTTGGAAACGAGATTGCCGGTGATCTGCTCCAGCCGCACGGCGTCGCCCTGTATCCACGCGTTTTCGCATTCCACCTGCAGGCGTGCGAAATTGGGGTTGCCCGCGGCCAGCGCGGTCACCGACGACTTGACGCAGTCGCCGAGATTCACCGGGCGCCGCTTGAGCACTATCTTGCCCGTCACCGCGCGGCCCACATCCAGCAGGTCGTCGACCAGCCGAGCCATGTGGACCACCTGCCGCTTGATGATCCCGGTCGCGCGCAGGGCCATGGGATCCGAATGGCCGATGATGCCCAGCGCATGCACGGCGCCCTGGATCGCGCCCAGCGGATTGCGCAGCTCATGCGCCAGCATCGCGAGGAATTCGTCCTTGGAGCGGCTCTCGCGCTGCGCGCGCGCCAGCGAACTGATGTCGCTCATGATGAGCGTGCGATGCTCGACGTCATCGAGCACGATGCTGCTCACCGTGATCTGCACCTCGGTGGCTTCCACGCCGTCGAGCACCAGGCGCGTGACATAGCGACCCGTGCCGTGCTCGAGGATGGTCTTGAGGATTTCGCTTTCCGTGGACGGCAGGAACTCGCCCACGGGCACGCCGAACACCTGGTTGAGCGGCCGGCGCACCAGGTCCGCGAATCGCTGGTTGCAGTAGACGATGTCGCCATCCACGGAAAGTGTGGCGGCGCCTTCCTGCATGCGTTCCACCAGCGCGCGATAAGGCGCGTCAGCGCTGCGCAGCGTGAAGACGCGCCGCTCGCCGCTCTCGTCCGCGAGCAGCAGGGCATCGATTTCGCCGCTGTAGATGGCGAGCAGGTTGTGCTCCGCCTCGGAAAGCCGGGTCCGCAATTCCTCGACGCTGAGTTCGTCGATGTCGGCGCTAATCATCGAGCGGCAACCCCAGGCCCGTGAGCAGGCGTTCGCGATTGGACATGTCTCCGACCATGAGCCGGATCGGTGCGGGCGTGCACTTCACCAGCGTGGGTATGGCCACGATCTGGTCCTGCACGAGACGCGACGGAGTTTGATAGACATCGATGATCTCCAGGTCGTATTGACCCATGAGGTGCTGCTCGCAGACATCGCGCACGCACTTGATCGCGCGCGTGGAACGCGGCGTCATGCCGGTGACGTACAGGCGAAGCACATATTGTTCGGTTGGAATCACGCACTGGCTCGGCGCGGGCGCAGGTCCAGGCCCACGAGGACGCGTTCGGTGTTGGACAGGTCGCCGATGATCTTCTTGATCGGCGTGGGTAGTTTGCGCACCAGCGTCGGCAGCGCCAGGATCTGGTCGCCGCGCCCGAGCGCGGGGTTTTCGACCAGGTCGATGACTTCGATGCTGTAACGTCCCGAGAGATGCTCGTCGCAGATCTTGCGCAGGTTCGCGAAGGCGCGCACGGCCTTCGGCGTCCGGCCGGCCACATACAATCGCAATTCGTATTTCTCTGGTTGGTATTTCTCTGGCATGGTCATTTCCCCTTGCGCGCGCGTGCGGGCGAACGCCCGGCCTTGCCGGTCCGACCGGCAACCGTGACCGCACCTTCAGTCTTGTCCTCGGACGGCAGCAGTTCGATGCCATGGGACGTGAACATGAAGTGACGCACTTCATCCGAGTGCTGCATGCCGCGGGACTTCAGCACGTACAACTTCCGGCTGCGCCGGTTGCCCTCGGTGTCGGCGGCGACCAGCACCCAGCTGTCCATCAGCGAGGAAATCAGAGCCTCTGTGGTCTCGGCGACCTGGGTGGAACTGGTGAGGCTGGCGAACATCGCCGTGACGCCGCGAGTCTTCAGGAAATCGATGAGACGCGTGAGCATGGAACGGACATCGGCGTTCGAACCGACGGTCATCAGGTTGGTGATGGGGTCGACCACGACCACGTCCGGATCCACGGTCTCCACCGCGTGGTGCATTTCGAGCAGATGATTCTCGAGGCCATGCTTGTTGGGCCGCTCGGCGTGGAAGGTGAGCAGCCCCTTGTCGACCCAGCGCTTCAGGTGGATGCCGGCCGAGGCCATGTTCCGCATCATCTGTTGCGGCGATTCCTCGAACAGGAAGTACAGGCACTTCTCGCCGCGCGCGCAGGCCGCGTCCACGAAGTGCGCCGAGAGCGTGGTCTTGCCCGTGCCCGCGGTACCCGTGAGCAACACCGTGCTCGCGCGATAGAAGCCTTTGCCGCCCAGCATGCCGTCGAGCGCCGGCAGTCCAGTGGAAATACGTTCGGCGGGCGCATCGTGTTCCAGCAAGAGTGATGTGACCGGCAGCACGTTGATGCCGTCACGGCCGATCAGGAACGGATACTCGTTGGTGCCGTGCGTCGAGCCGCGATACTTCACGATGCGGATGCGGCGCGTGGAAATCTGGTCTTCGACGCGATGGTCCAGCGAAATCACCGCATCCGTGACGTATTCCTCCAGCCCCTGCCGGGTGAACTGGTTCTCGCCGCGCTCGGCGGTGATGATGGCGGTCATGCCACGGTCCCGGAGCCAGCGGAACAATCGCCGCAATTCCGCGCGCAGGATGCCGGTGTCCTTGAGGCCACCAAACAAGGTCTCGATGGTGTCGAGCATGACGCGCTTGGCGCCGATTTCCTTGATGGCGTGTTCGAGGCGCACGAACAGGCCTTCGAGATCGTATTCGCCGGTTTCCTCGATCTCGGCGCGGTCGACATGGACATAGTCGATCAGCAGTTTTTTCTCTTCGCAGAGCTTGTGCAGGTCGTAGCCCAGCGAGCGCACGTCCGTGGCGAGCTCGTCCACCTTTTCCTCGAAGGTGAGCAGGACGCCGGGCTCGTTGAAGCGCTGCGCGCCTTCCACCAGGAAACTGACGCCAAGCAGGGTTTTGCCCGAGCCGGGACCTCCCGCCAGGAGCGTGGGCCGCCCCGCGGGCAGTCCGCCATGTGTGATTTCATCGAGGCCGGGTATTCCGGTGGGCGCCTTTGCAATTTCGCTGCGATGGTTCGTGATCATGAAATCGGTTGCCAGCATGAATGGTCTTGCCGTCAAGGATTCGCACTTGACGGCTCGTGCACGCATGGCGGCAGACGGGCAGCGATGCGTATTGACGCAGGATATTTGTGCCGCCGGAATCGGCGGAGTCTCACAACTTTGTTAGGCGCTGTAAGAAGATTCCGGCATGCCGGAAGACGCCATTGCTTGTCGGATGAGTGGGCGATCGGCGCCGCGGTGGCCTGGCACCCGCCGGTTATTTCGGAATCGGTGGCGCCGCGCGATGAAACACCGGCTTGATGGCCAGACCCGACTGGATTCTGGAAACCCCCGGGATGCGCGTGAGCACGTCCAGCATGAATCTCTGGTAGCTGGGCAGGTCGGGCACCACGATACGCAGCACGTAGTCGGCTTCGCCGGTCATGAGATAGCAGCTCATCACCTCGGGCACATCGGCGATGCGACGTTCGAAGACCTTGAGCGTTTCCTCGACCTGGCGCTCCAGCGAAACCCAGACATACATGGTGATGCCGAAGCCCAGCTTTTGTTCATCGAACTGGGCGCTATATCCCGTGATGTAACCGTCGGACTCCAGCCGGCGGATGCGCCGCAGGGTGGGGGTGAGTGACAACCCGATCTGCTCGGCCAGGTCCCGCCAGCTGATCCGCCCGTCGCGGGAGAGGATTTGCATGATCCTGGTGTCGACCTTGTCCAGTTTTTGGGTAGCCATGACTTATGTCCGTGGGTTTGGTGGCGCAAACATGCTAAAACGCGCGCCCTGATAGTCAATATTTGGCGCCAAACTGCTCCGGCCATTGCGCTAGATTACCCGCCGAATTGCACCTCGTAACTAACTGGTAACCCACAGGAATTTTGATGTCCCGCAAGCAGAGCGTCGCGGTCTCCTTCGAGTTTTTCCCGCCGGCCGATGAGGCCATGGAGAAGACCCTCTGGGAGTCCATCCGTTACCTCGAACCGCTCAATCCGCGCTTCGTGTCCGTGACTTATGGCGCCGACGGTTCCACGCGCGAGCGCACGCACAACGTCGTTTCCCGCGTCCAGAAGGAAACGCAGCTCAACTGCGTGCCGCACCTCACCTGCATCGGCGCAAGCCGCGGAGAAGTGCTCGACATCGCGCGCATGTATTGGGACCAGGGGATCCGCCACATCGTCGCGCTGCGCGGCGACGCGCCGGCCGGTGTTGAGAAATACGAGCCACGTGCCGATGGATTTGCTTATGCCTCCGACCTGGTCGCCGGTCTCAAGACCGTGGGTGACTTCGAGATCTCGGTGGCCGCCTATCCCGAGAAACATCCCGAGGCCTCGAGCGCCGAGTTCGATCTGGACGTGCTCAAGCGGAAGATAGACGCGGGCGCGGACCGCGCCATCACGCAGTTCTTCTACGACACCGATCTGTTCCTGCGCTTTCGCGATGCCTGCGCGGCCAAGGGCATCGACAAGCCCATCGTGCCGGGCATCCTGCCCATCACGCGCTTCCCGCAGGTCACGCGTTTCGCCAAGCGTTGTGGCGCGAGCATTCCCTCCTGGCTGGAGCATCGTTTCGACGGTCTCGAAAACAATCCCGAAACGCGCAAGCTCATCTCGGCCTCGGTCGCCATCGACCAGGTGCACCAGCTGCAGAAGCATGGCGTCGACCAGTTCCACTTCTATACGTTGAACCGCTCGGAGCTCACCTACGCCATCTGTCATGCGCTGGGTGTGCGTCCGAAGGATGCGAAAGCCGCCAATGAATAAACCGACCCAGGCCGAGCGCGCGGACGCGACTGCTCAGATTGAGCGCGCCCACGCGCTACGCAAGTTGTTTGCCGAGCGCATCGTCGTCATCGACGGCGCCATGGGCACCATGATCCAGAAGCACAAGTTGAGCGAGGCCGACTACCGCGGCGCACGCTTCGCGGACTGGAAGCAGGACCTCAAGGGTTGCAACGACCTGCTGGTCATCACCAGGCCCGAAGTCATCGCCGACATCCATGCGCAGTTCGTGCAGGCCGGTGCGGATATCCTCAGCACCAATACTTTCAATGCCACCGCGACCGCCATGGCCGACTACGGCATGGAAGATCTGGTGCCCGAACTCAACCGCACGGCCGCGCAGCTTGCGCGCAAGGTCGCAGACGAGCAGGGCGCCAAGCTCGGCCGGCAGGTGTTCGTCGCGGGCGCGCTGGGCCCCACGAACCGCACCGCCTCGATCTCGCCTGATGTGAACGACCCAGGGTTCCGCGGCGTCACCTGGGACCAGCTCGGCGCCACTTATCGCGACGCCACGCGCGCGTTGATCGAGGGCGGGGTGGATCTCATCCTCATCGAGACCATCTTCGATACGCTGAACGCCAAGGCCGCCATCTACGCCGCGCGCGCGGTCATCGACGAGTCGGGCATCGATCTGCCCATCATCATCTCGGGCACGATCACGGATGCGTCCGGCCGAACCCTGTCGGGCCAGACGGTGGAAGCCTTCTGGGCGTCGGTGAATCACGCGCGCCCGCTCGCGATCAGCTTCAATTGCGCGCTGGGCGTGAAGCAGCTTCGTCCGTACGTGGAAGAACTCTCGCGCCTGGCGGATACGCACGTGGGCGTGTATCCGAATGCCGGCCTGCCGAATGCCTTCGGTGAATACGACGAGGCGCCCGAAGACACCGCCAGCGTGCTCGGCGAGCTCGCGCATCACGGCCACCTGAATTTCGTCGGCGGCTGCTGCGGTACGACTCCAGAGCACATCAAGGCCATCGCCGATCGCGTGAAGTGCGAGCCCATCCGCAAGCCCAGGGATCACGAGCCGAGACTGAAGCTGTCCGGTCTCGAGGCCTTCAACCTCACCGACGACATCCGTTTCGTCAACGTGGGTGAACGCACCAACGTCACGGGCTCGGCCAAGTTCCGCAAGCTCATCGAGGCGGGCGATTACCCGGCCGCGCTCGCGATCGCGCGCCAGCAGGTGCAGGACGGCGCGCAGATCATCGACATCAACATGGACGAAGGCATGCTCGATTCGGAAGCCGCCATGGTGCGCTTCCTGAATCTCATTGCCGCCGAGCCCGACATCGCGCGCGTGCCGGTGATGATCGACTCGTCGAAGTGGACGGTCATCGAGGCCGGCCTCAAGTGCGTGCAGGGCAAGGGTGTGGTGAACTCCATCTCGCTCAAGGAAGGCGAAGAGGCCTTCCTCAAGCAGGCGCGCATCATCCAGAACTACGGCGCCGCCGTGGTGGTCATGGCTTTCGACGAGACCGGCCAGGCGGACACGCTCGCCCGCAAGGTCGAGATCTGCGAGCGCAGCTACAAGCTGCTGGTGGGCATCGGCTTCCCGGCCGAGGACATCATCTTCGATCCGAACATCTTCGCGATCGCCACCGGCATCGAGGAGCACAACAATTACGGCGTGGACTTCATCGAAGCCACGCGCGAGATCCGCAAGCGTTGCCCGCACGCGCACATCTCCGGCGGCGTGAGCAACGTGTCGTTCTCGTTCCGCGGCAATGAACCGGTGCGGCAGGCCATGCACTCGGTGTTCCTGTATCACGCCATCCAGGCGGGCATGGACTTCGGCATCGTGAACGCCGGCCAGCTCTCCGTGTACGACGACATCCCCAAGGAACTGCGCGAGCGCGTCGAGGACGTGATCCTCAATCGCCGTCCGGATGCATCCGAACGCCTGCTGGAAATCGCCACCACTTACAAGGACGGTGGCAGCAAGAAGAAGGAAGAGGATCTCGCCTGGCGCCAGTTGCCGGTGAACGAGCGCCTTTCGCATGCGCTGGTGTCGGGCAACGACCAGTTCATCATCGAGGACACCGAAGAAGCGCGGCTCGCCGCCGAACATCCGCTGCATGTCATCGAAGGCCCGTTGATGGATGGCATGAACGTGGTCGGCGACCTGTTCGGCTCGGGAAAGATGTTCCTGCCGCAGGTGGTCAAATCCGCGCGCGTCATGAAGAAGGCGGTGGCGCACCTCATTCCGTTCATCGAGAAGCTGGCCAACGGTCTCAAGAAGACCAACGGCAAGGTGGTGCTCGCGACCGTGAAGGGCGACGTGCATGACATCGGCAAGAACATCGTGGGCGTCGTGCTCCAGTGCAACAACTTCGAGATCATCGATCTCGGCGTCATGGTGCCCATGGACAAGATCCTCGAGACCGCCATCAGGGAGAGCGCCGACATGGTGGGGCTCTCGGGTCTCATCACCCCTTCGCTCGAAGAGATGACACTGATCGCGGCCGAGATGCAGCGCCGCGGCTTCAAGATCCCGCTGCTCATCGGCGGCGCGACGACTTCGCCCGCGCATACCGCGGTGAAGATCGATCCGCAGTACGAAGGCCCGGTGGTGTACGTGAAGGACGCGTCGCGCGCCGTGGGCGTGTGCCGCCAGCTCGTCACGCCCGACATGAAGACGGGCTACGTGGCCGAGGTGAAGGCCGACAACGTACGTCGCCGCGAACAGCATGCCGGCAAGAAGGTGAAAGGCGCGCAGCTGTCGCTGAGCCAGGCTCGTGCCAACAAGCCGCAGATCGACTGGGCAAACTACACACCGCCGGTGCCGCGTTTCCTCGGCAGCAAGGTGTTCACGGACATCCCGCTCAAGGACCTCACGCCGTACATCGACTGGATGCCGTTCTTCAACGCCTGGGAATACGGTGGATCCTTCCCGGCCGTGCTCGACGACCCGACGCGTGGTGAATCGGCGCGCTCCTTGTACAAGGATGCGCAGAACATGCTGGCCACCATCCTGCGCGAGCACTGGCTCACCGCGCGCGCCGTGGTCGGCTTCTTCCCCTGCAACTCGGTGGACGAGGACATCGAGGTGTACAGCGATGTCACGCGTTCGCGTGTGTTGTACAAGCTGCACCACCTGCGGCAGCAGAAAGGCAAGCCGGCCGGCCAGCCTCACTACGCGCTCAGCGATTTCATCGCGCCCAAGGATTCCGGCAAGGTGGACTACATCGGCGCCTTCGCGGTCACCGCCGGCATCGGTATCGAGAAATATCTCGAGAAATTCCTGGCGGATCACGATGACTACAACGACATCCTGCTGAAGTCGCTGGCGGATCGTCTCGCCGAAGCTTCAGCCGAAGCGCTGCACCTGCGTGTGCGCCGCGAGCTCTGGGGTTACGCGCCGGAAGAGCGGCTCACGAACGACCAGCTCATCGCCGAGCAGTATCGCGGCATCCGTCCGGCGCCGGGCTACCCCGCCTGTCCGGATCACACGGAGAAGGGCACGTTGTGGCAGATGCTCGACGTCGAGCGCGCCATCGATCTCAGGATCACCGAGAGTTTCGCGATGTATCCCACGGCTGCGGTCAGCGGGTGGTACTTCGCGAACCCCGACGCGAAGTACTTCGCGGTGGGGCCGATCGATCTCGAGCAGATGCAGAATTACGCGGCTCGCAAGGGTTGGTCGGCGGTTGAAGCGCGGAAGTGGCTGATCTCGAACCTCGAAGCCAAAGCGCAGGATCCGCATGATGAGGCGGCTTAGGTCGCGGTAGATCGGCGGCAGTTGCGGTAGAGCGGCGGCGCGCGGCGGAAAGGGTTCCGGCGCTCAGTTTCGGGCGCCCCCTTCGGGGGTTCCCGAGCGCGAAGCTGCGCAGACAGAGCTGTCAGCGCTTCGCTTGGAACTGCTGGTGAACGCGGACTTGGGTTGAACCACCAAAGAGTACCTTCGCGCTGACGCTTCGCGCTCGGCGCCCTCTATTTCGCGCCGGAACCCTTTCCGCCGCGCGCCGCCGCCCCACCGTCGCACTTCGACTTGGGATGGAGCGGGACGGGATCGGAAAAGATCTCCAGGTTCGACCACACACCAGCACGGCTCTTTTCCAAGCCTACGAGGAGCGGCGATTGGGATTGCCGCGACAGTGAGGAAGAGGGCGGGCGCGCACTCACATCGGCGACGGAGCGTAAAAGGGCGCGAGAGCAGTCGGGAGGCGAATCGCGACCGCGAATCGATGAGCTGCATTCCACCTCGACGCGAGCTCGCCACCCGACTGCGTTCTTCGAGCGCCCAGCGACGGCGCCGATGTGAGTGCGCGCCCGCCCTCTTCGCAGGCTGCCCCTGCCCTCAACTCGCTACTTCTCGTCACCAGCCGACAATCCGACCACGCGTAGTTTGCCGATTGCGCGGCAAAGCAGGTTGCGTTCAAGATCGTCGCGATGTCCCAGAGCGAAGGCCAGACGGAAGGCAACTCGACGCAGCGCCGGATCATTTTCGGCCGGTTCGTGCTCGATCTCGCGCGCGGCACGCTGGTGATCGATGGGCGCGACATCCCGCTGCGTCCCACGACGTTCTCGGTGCTCACGTACCTGGCCGAACGTTCGGGCCAGCGGGTATCCACCGATGAGATTCTCGAGGCCGTGTGGCCTGGGCAGATCGGCGCTGAAGAACAACTGATGCAGGGCATCGGCGAATTGCGTCGCGTTTTCGGCGATGCCGAAGGCAGGCTGGTGGTTTTCGACCCGGCGCAAGGAGCCGTGCTGCAGACGGCGGCGGCACCACCGGAGCGGCGCAATGCCGCCGGTGTGCGGCCTCTGCGCTTCCGATGGATGTACGGAGTGATCGCGCCCATTCTGCTCGCGGCGGTTTTCGCTGCGATCTGGCTGGCGACTCCGCGCAAGGCCCCGGTACCGGTCGCGAATCTCATACCGGCCGTGGCCGTGCTGCCATTCCAGGACCAGAGCGACGACCCCTCGCTGGCGCCGCACGCTGACCGCCTCACGCAGGATCTGATCGCCGCGCTGGCGCAAAATCCATTGCTGGTGGTGAAGAGCTGGAACGACGTCGCGGTTTACAAGGGCGTGCTGGCGCAGCCCGGGGAAGTCGCGCGAGTGCTGGCCGTCACCTTCCACGTGGAGGGCAGCGTGCGCAATGCCGAAGGCCAGGTGCGCGTCAGCGCGCAATTGGTCGACCTGCAGGGCGAGGTGCGCTGGTCGGCGCGCTATGTTGAAACCGAAGCCAGCGCCGCGGAGCTGCCGGAACGCATGGCCAGCGAGATCGCTGACGCGCTGGAAGCGGCGCGTTGAAGTATGCTCGGGCCGCATGAACCAGAACACGATGAAGATGTCCGCGGCGTTGGCCGCGATGTTGTTTGCCTTCGCGGCGCCCGCGGCTGACGCTCCTTCGCAAGCTCTGGCCTGGCGCGACCTGCTGGACGACAAGCTCACGCACTTCGACGTCTGGCTGAGTTATCGCGGCGACCAGATCATGGGCGTCCTCAAGGGCAATCCGCAGGGATTGAAACCCGTGGGCCTGAATCCCCCGGGGCAGAACGTGTTCAGCGCGCGCATCGAAAACGATGAACCCGTGCTGCGCGTCACCGGTGAGTACTACGGGTGCCTGGTGACGAAGGAGGCCTTCTCCGACTATCACTTCCGCGTGCAGTTCAAGTGGGGCGAGAAGAAATGGGAGCCGCGGCTCACCGAGCTCAAGGACTCGGGCATCCTGTATCACAGCCGCGGTGACTTCGGCGTCGACTACTGGAAGTCCTGGGCGCTGTCGCATGAATTCCAGGTCATCGAACACGGCCTCGGCGAGTACTGGACGCAGGCCACGTCGGCCATCGACATGCGCGCCAGTCCGAAAAAGGAAGGCGAGGAAGCGCCGCGGTGGGATCCGTCCGCGGACTGGATGGAATTCGTGTCGCCCAACAACCATGCGCTCGCGGGTTCGGACGAAGACAGGCCCGGCGAGTGGAACCAGCTCGACCTGGTGTGCATCCAGGACCGCTGCCTGCACATCGTCAATGGCAAGGTGGTCATGGCGCTGAAGAACGCCCGCTACAAGGACCAGGACGGCCGCTGGATCCCGATGACGGGCGGCAAGCTGCAGTTCCAGAGCGAGGCGGCGGAGCTGTTCTATCGCCGCTTCCAGATCCGCGCGCTGCCGGCCATGCCGGCGGAGTACGCGAAATACTTCGAGTAGCTAGCTAGGGCGCCGGCAGCTTGAAGATCAGCCCGCCCTTGATGACCACTTCCACGTTCTGAAGCGTGGTGATGTCCGTCAGCGGGTCGCCGCGCACGGCGATGAGGTCACCGAACCGCCCGGGCTCGAGGGCGCCGACGCGGTCGTCCCAGCCCATGAACTTCGCGGCCAGCGACGTCGCGGATTGAATCGCCTGCAGCGGCGTCATGCCGCGTTCCACCATGATGGGGAACTGCCGCGCGTTGAGGCCGTGCGGGTACACCGCCGAATCCGAACCGAACACGATGGGCACGCCCGCCTTCACGGCCCTGGTGAACGCCTGCCGCTGTATCTCGGTGGTCTCGAGATTCTTGCGCAGGAATTCTTCCGGCCATTTCATGCGCCGGCCCTCGGTGTCGATGTAGCTGCCGTTGTACACGTCCATGGACATCGCCACCTTGCCGCTATTCAGCGCGGCCGCGATGCCGGCGTCGTCCAGATAGGACGCATGCTCGATGGTGTCGGCCCCGGCGGCGATGGCCATGAGGATGGACTCGGCGCCATGCGCGTGCGCGGACACTTTCTTGCCGGCCGCATGCGCCACGGAGACCACGGCGGCGATCTCCTCCTCGGTCATCTCGGGCGCGCCCGGTACGCCACCGAAGGCGAGCACCGCGCCCGAGGCGATGACCTTGAGCAGATCCGAACCGGTGGCCAGCAGGATTTCCGCGCGGTCGCGGAACTGCTCGGGCCCACGCGCGACGCCGGCGTGAAAACGTTCGTTGTCCTCGGGCTCCTTGAAATCGGGGACGAAGAGATCGCCGCCGCCCCGGGGGATCGTCAGGTAGGGCCCGCTGGCCTGGATGCGCGGCCCCACACCTTTGCCGGCGTCGATGGCGTCGCGCAGCGCGAAGTCCGCGCCCATCACGTAGGTGCCCACGTTGCGCGCGCTGGTGAAGCCGGCCAGCAAGGTGGCCGAGGCGTTCTCGAGCGACTGTTGCTGCGTCTCGGCTTCGGGTCGCGAGAAATATACGCGCAGGTCGGCGGTGTCCTCTGGCCGGTCCGTGAGATGCGTGTGCATGTCGATGAGGCCGGGGAGGCAGGTGTAGGCGCCGAGGTTCAGCACCGGCACGCGCGGCGCCGCCTCATCGCCGCGGCTGGCATCGGCCTTCACGCTTTTCACGCGGCCATCGCGTATGACCACGAGCGCGTTGTTCAACGGCGCATTGCCCAGGCCGTCCATCAACCTGCCGCACCGGATGGCGATCGAGCCGCTGTCCGGCGTGTACGGTACCTGCCGGACGCTGAACTTGCTGTTCATGGCCACGGGAGACGACACGCATCCCGCCAGTACCGCGGCGGTGATGAGTACGAGGGCTTTCATGTCAGCGGAATGAATTCCTGGTTGTCGAAGTCCGGTAGTTTGAAGCGCCGGGCCTTCCAGTCGGACTTGGCCTGTTCGATGCGATCTTTCGACGAGGACACGAAATTCCATTCGATGAACCGTTCGCCCACGGGCTCGCCGCCGAGACACATCAACGTGGCTCGCGCCGTGGCTTCGATCGTGGTGTCTTCTCCCGTGTCGAAAACCACCATCTTGCCGGCGCCGAATACCTGGCCGCCCGCCGCGATCTCGCCCGCGGCGACGTACACCGCACGCTCGGGGAAATTCTCCGGCAGCGCGATGCGCGCGCCGCTGTCCACTTCCCAATGCGCGTAGAACAGCGGCGAATGCGTCTTGACGTTTGCGCGCAAGCCGAAGGCTTCGCCCGCGAGCAGGCGCGTGCGCACGCCGGAGTCGTCGTGGACAGGCAGGGCATCCGCGCCGTAATGCGTGAACGAGGGGTCGGTCTCCTCGTGTTCATCGGGCAGCGCCACCCAGGCCTGGATTCCGTGCAGCGGACCGCCCTCGGCGCGCGCCTTTTCGAATCTCTCGGAATGCGTGATGCCGCGGCCGGCGACCATCCAGTTCACCTCGTCGGGCTGGATGGCCTGCTCGAACGCCAGGCTGTCCCGATGCATGATCTCGCCCGCGAAAAGATAGGTGACCGTGGCGAGCCCGATGTGCGGATGCGGACGCACGTCGATGGTCTTCGGGATACCCGGCGAAAAATGCTTGGGGCCGATGTGGTCGAAGAAGATGAACGGACCCACCATGTGGCGTCGCGTATAGGGCAACACGCGGCCCACTTCAAAGCCTCCCAGGTCGCGCCGGCGCTGGTCGATGACTTGCATGTCATCCGTTTACCAGACCGGCGCGGACTCGATCAACTTTTGACGGTCAACTCACAGGGATTTCAGATATTCCGCCAGGTCTCTCTGCTCGCCGGCGCTCAGGCCTAATGAAAAGTGCCGGTCATAGTGCGCAATGACCGCCGCGAGGGTCGCGAAGCGGCCGTCGTGGTAATAACCGCCCGTGCCATGCGTCCACAGCCCACGCAGAGGCGCGGTTCGATAGCGCTGATCCGGCGAGCGGTTGGCCTGGAACTCGTCGATGCCGATCTCCGCGCCCGTGTGCATGTTCCAGCCGGGCTCGGTGAACAACGGCGGCACGTGGCAGCGGGCGCAGCCGGCTTTGCCTGCGAACACGTCCTCGCCGCGTTTCGCGGCCATGCGATCGAAGCTGCCGCGCGGTGGCGCGGGCGGAGCCAGTGCCAGCTGATAGAGCTGCAGCGCCGGCAGCAGCGGCGTGATCATGTCTTCCTCGGCGCGTACGTCGCCGAAGCCCGCGCGTGCCGCCACGGGAAAACGCGCGGCGTCGTCGAGGCGCGGATCGAAGAACGTGCCCTTGCCGTGCATCTCGAGGTTTGCGACGAATGCATTCCAATGTGACACGCCGCCCCAGCCGGTCCAGGTGTGCAGATTCACGCCAGCGAGACCGAAGGCGGGCGGAATCAATACCGCGCCGGATTTGCCGTCCGGACGGAATGCCTTGCCGTCCACGAACAGAACGGCGTCGAACTTGCCCGGGCCCCAGGAGTTCAGGACGGTGCGCACCGTCGCCACATCGGTGCCGAGCAATGACGCCACGGATTCGAGGCGAGGCGCGAGCGCGATGATGGCGCCGACGTCGAGGTCACGATTGGCCCAGCCATCACGGCGGTGTCCGATGCCGGGAGCGAAGGCATCGTCGACGGTGGAGTGACACAACGCGCACTGGATGCCCATGGATGTGAGGCGTCCGCGGTTGTCGAAGATGCCGGTGACGCGGAAGTCGAAGCGGGCGGATACCCGGGATAACCGGTGGCCGCCGCCAACGCCGGGAATACGGCAAGCGCCGCCAGAAATGGTTTGAGTCTCATGTGACATCCCCTGTGTGTGCTCCCACACAGGGAATGCCGGCAACAGGGAGAATGTTCCGGTGGTTAGGGGTATTGCGAGGAGACGTAGGCCACGATGTCGATCATGTCCGCCATCGTGAGTTTCTCCACCACCGGGTTCATCTGCGCCGAGTGTTCGTTGACCCGATCGCCGTTACGGAACGCCAGCATCTGACGCAGCAGGTAGGTGGGTGAGCGGCCGGCTATAGGCGGAATCTGATCCGTTCCCTTGAGGTTGGCGAGATGGCACTGCGTGCACGCGACGGTCTTGCCTTCACCGCCGAGCACCATGCGCTTGCCGCGATTGATGGCGCCGGGTGGAACGTAGGCCAGGTACTCGAGGCGATCGTCGCGCCGCTCGTGGCGCGTGAGATCCTGCGTGACTTCGAGCATGCGATCGCCGAGATCCTCGGTGCCGCCATGCTCGTAATAGATCCAGGCCGCCGGTTCGGCGCGCGGAATGCGCAGGCTCTCGATGACGTACACGCGCCGCTTGAGCTTCTGCTGCGAGAAGTACTCGGCGCTCTCGTCGATCTCCTTGTCGGTCATCGCCTTGGCGATCTTGAGCATGTTCTGCACGGGGAGATAGGTGTCCGGGCCCACGCCCTTGCGGCGCCCGCTTCGATAGTCGAGCAATTGCTGCTTGATGTAGGCCGCCGGCAGCCCCGCCAGCGCCGAGTTCTCGGGACGCCCCTGGCCGGTGGGCGTGTGGCAGAACGCGCAGGCCATGACGTCGGGCTTGCGGCCCTTGGCCACCACGTCGGGCATGGGGCCGTGAGAGGCCGGACGCCAGTCGGGAGGGTTGAACGCATCGTTGATCCGCGACAGCGGAAACTTTTCCGTGCTGCCGGGGATGTCGAGCAGTTCTTCCTCGGGCTTGGGCGCATCCGCCTTGTCCGCCGCGGGCTTGGCCGGCGGCGGCGCCGGAAGCTCTTTGGGAATGAGCGGGAACAGCCAGTCGGGATACTCGATCGCGGTCATCGGCGCGGCACTGGCCGGCGCGGCCATGGCGGTAGCCGGCTTGGGCGGGTCCGCGGCCCAAGTGACGCTGGTGACGAGGCAAAGAACCGGAACGATGCGAGCGAGATGCAACTTGTACAAGGTGTTCCCCATGGGCGCGCAGTGTAATACTGACCGGAATGGCCCGCTTGAATCGTGGCGATCTGCCGTCCGCCACCATCGCACTGGCGCGTTTTCTCATCGGCAAGCGACTGGTGCACGCGCATGGCCGCGGGCGCATGGCCGGGCGCATCGTCGAGACCGAGGCGTACCCGCCCGGCGACCCCACGGGATACGCGCGCTTCGGCCTAACTAGCAGCAATGCGCCGTTGTTCGCCGCGCCCGGCACCGCCTATGTGCGCATGGTGTACGGCACATGCCTCACGCTGGACCTGGCCGCGGAGAAAGAGGGCGTCGGCGCCGCGGTGCTGATCCGCGCGCTCGAACCCACGGTGGGCATCGACCTCATGTGCGCGCACCGCCCGGGCTCGAAGTTGCGGGACCTGGCGCGCGGCCCCGGCCGCTTGTGCGCGGCGCTGGCCATCGGGCGCAACCTGACGGGCGAAGACCTCACCACCAGCCGGGTACTCTGGCTGGAGAGCAGCGACGTGGATACGCGCATCGCCGTGAGCACGCGCATCGGCCTGTCGCGCGACCAGCATCGCCGGCTGCGTTTCCTGGCGCGGGACAGTCCTTTCGTCAGCTTTCCGCCCTGATGGGCCATAATGGCGGGCATGCGCCTGGTTTCCGTCATCCTGCTCTGTTTCGCAGTCGCGCCGTGTTTCGCGCAGGAAGGGCCGCTGACTGAAGCGGAATTCCGCAGCAGCCTGGGTCTCGGCGCCGGCGTGCAACTCGGCTATCGCGACCTGCAGTGCAAGGCCATCACCTTCGACGAATTCGCGGCGGCGATGCTGCAGCCCGGCCTCACGTCCGAGATGACGCGCGCGCCCGATGGCAGCGCGGTCGCGTTGTCATTGCATCGGCGCGGCGGGCCGTCCTGTCCTTCGCCATTCGGCGCCATCCGGGAAATGCCGGCGTTCGACCTCGCGGATCTCGCCGGCAAACGCGTGACCTCGGCCGATTTGCGCGGCAAACCCACGCTGGTCAATTTCTACTTCGCGGCCTGCGTGCCCTGCATCCTCGAGGTGGGGCCGCTGAACAAATTCGCCGCTGCGCGCAAGGATCTCAACTTCCTGGCGGTGACTTTCGATGAACCGGCCGAAGCGCGCGCCTTCGTTCAGCGCTACGAATTCCAGTGGCGTGTGGTGCCCGACGCGCGCGATTTCATCGACCGCGTGGCCGTGAAGCGTTATCCCATGTTGGCCCTGTTCGACGCGCAGGGCCGGCTGCTGGGCATGCGCGCAGGCGGTGTGAAAGATGAATTCGAGGCAGCGACTCTCGGGCCGGCGCTCAAGCGCTGGGTGGACGGGCTGCTGCGAACGCCGCCGCGCTGAAATCACCGGGTCACGTCAACCAGCCAGCCGCCGCCGCGTTAACCCCCAGGCATGATCGGGACGCCAAAAACCGCCGCCGCCATCGCCGCCAACCGATTCGGGCTCGGTGCGCGGCCGGGTGAGCTGGAGAACCTGGCTGACCCGGCGGGCTGGCTGCTGGACCAGCTGAAGGGCCCGGCGCCCGTGCTCGGCGACCCGGATCTCAAACCGTCGGCCGAGACCCTGGCGCGCGCCATCCAGTTGCGGCGTGAAGTCGTGGAGAAGCGCCGCGAGGACAAGAAAGAAGCGGCAGATGCCAACCCGGCAAAGGCGGCGCTTAAGCTTCCTGCCGTTTACCGGCCTATCTACATCGACGAGGCCCATGCGCGTTTCGCGCACGCGGTCGGCACCGAGCGGCCATTCCTCGAACGGCTGACGCAGTTCTGGACCAATCACTTCGCCGTGTCCATCGACAAGGTCGTGGTGCTGGGCCTTGCGGGTGCGTTCGAGCGCGAGGCCATCCGTCCGTACGTCACCGGCAATTTCACCGACCTGCTGCTGGCCGTGGAAAAACACCCGGCCATGCTGCTGTATCTCGATAACCAGACCTCCATCGGGCCCAACTCCCGCGCCGCGGAAGTCGTCGCGCGCAGGTCCAGCCGCAAACTCGACATCAATGAGAACCTCGCGCGTGAGATTCTCGAACTGCACACGCTGGGCGTGAATGGCGGCTACACCCGGCGAGGATGGCGTCAAACAGGGTGAGGCCATCCTGCGCGACCTGGCATTGCGCCCGCAGACCGCGCGGCACGTCTGTGCCAAGCTGGTGCGGCATTTCGTCGCGGACGATCCACCCAAGGCCGCCGTCGAACGTCTGACACGCGCGTGGCTGGATTCGCGCGCGCATTTGCCGACGGTCTATCAAGCGCTCGTCGAATCGCCGGAGGCGTGGGAAACGCCGCTGACCAAGTTCAAGACGCCGGCGGACTACCTGCACTCGGCCTATCGCGGCCTCGGCCTGCCGTTGCGTGACAAACGCCGTGCGCTGCGCGGCTTCGAGGTGTTGGGACAGCGGGCGCTGAGTCCCGGGTCGCCGGCGGGGTGGCCGGACACCAGCGCCGACTGGGATGGCTCATCCGCGCTGCTCAAACGCATTACCTGGGCCGATCTGGTGGCGCAGCGCATGGGCGATGCGCGCAACGCGCGCGAACTGGCGCCGCAGTTGCTGGGTGGCTCACTGAGCGACGACACCGCCAGGGCGATTGCGCGCGCCGAGAGTGGTTCGCAGGCGCTCACGCTGTTGCTGGCATCACCTGAATTCATGCGGCGCTAGGAGAAGCGGATGTCACTGACACGTCGGCGTTTTCTCGAAACCTCGCTGTTCGCGGGCGCGACCAGCATGATGGCGTCGCGCCTGGCTTTCGCCTCGGCGAACACCGACTCGCGATTCGTCTTCGTGTTGCTGCGAGGCGCGCTGGATGGGCTCAACGCCGTGCCACCCATCGGCGATGCCGACTATGCCGGCCTTCGCGGGCAGATTGCCATCGCGGGAAGCGGCGCGGGCGCCGCGCTGCCACTCACCGCCGATTTCGGATTGCATCCCGCGCTGACATTCCTGCATCGCAGTTTCGCGGCCAGGGAGCTGGCCGTGCTGCATGCCGTGGCGACGCCGTACCGCGAGCGCTCGCATTTCGACGCGCAGAACGTTCTGGAGAGCGGTGACAACCGGCCGCAGGGTTCCACCAGCGGGTGGATCAACCGCGCGCTGAATTCGTTGCCGGCGGGAAAATCCAGCGCGGGCAGATCGCGGGAAGCCGGCGTTGCCTTGGGCGCCAATGTGCCCCTGGCCATGCGGGGACCCGCGGAAGTGGCGTCCTGGTCGCCCATGAAGACAGGGGCGCTGGACGAATCGACCCTGGCGCGCATCACCGACCTGTATGCACGCGACCCGCTGCTGGCGCAGCGCCTGGGCGATGCGCTCGAGAGCGACGCCATCGCCATGGAAGCGCAGAAGGCCGCCGAGGCCGAAGCCCAGGCCGACGCGGACTCGCCCAGGCCGACGCGGACTCTGCGCCGATGATGTCGACGACCGACGTCGTGGCCGAGGACGCCAGGGCGAAACGTAACTACAACGCGCGTTACGCCGAGACCGCGCGCGCCGCGGCGGGATTTCTCAAGCGCGACGATGGCCCACGCGTGGCCATGTTCGACACCAGCGGCTGGGACACGCACGCCAACCAGGGCGGCGACATCGGCCAGCTGGCGATGCGACTGCGCGGGCTGGACGCCGCGCTCGAATCACTCAAGGACTCGCTGGGGCCCGTGTGGCGAAAGACCGTGGTGCTCGTGGCCACCGAGTTCGGCCGCACGGCCGCGGTCAACGGCACGCGCGGTACGGATCACGGCACCGGCGCCGCGGCATTCCTGTTAGGCGGCGCCGTGAACGGCGGCCGCGTCATCGCCGATTGGCCGGGGCTCTCGCGCGCCAACCTGCTGGAGAGCCGCGACCTCAAGCCCACGCGCGACCTGCGCTCGGTGATCAAGGGCGTGTTGGGCGATCACCTGGGTGTGTCGTCCGCGGCGCTGGAATCCACGGTGTTTCCGGACAGCGCGTCGGCGAAGCCGCTGGCAGGGCTGGTGCGCGGCTGAGCGTCATCAGGCCGGGGCAGGCCGGTTCCCGGGAATCGGTGAATGCCCTCTTGTCAGGCGGGTGCGGTAACCGTTTTCAGCTTGGCTTCGCGAATAGGTAGGTTGATGAAAGCCGCGGCAGCGGCGAGCGCGGCGTCCGCGTACCACATCCAGGTGAAGTCGCCGAACTTCGTCAGCGCGATGCCGCCCAGCCAGGCTCCGAAGAAGGCGCCGATCTGGTGAGTGAACGTGGCGAGGCCGAACAAGGTGCCCAGGTAACGCACGCCAAACAACTTGCCGACCAGGCCCGCGGTCGGCGGAACGGTGGCGAGCCAGGTGAAACCGAGGACGACGGCGAACAGGTAGAAAGTCATCGGGCTCTTCGGCGCGGCCATGTAGATGAGTACCGCGACCGCTCGACTGAAATACATGATGAACAGCAGCCACTTCATGCGCATGACGCCGCCGGCCCAGCCCGCCGTGAGTGAGCCGGCGACGTTGGCCAATCCGATGATGCCCAATGAAGTCGCGGCCACCGAGGCCGGCAGGCTGCACAGGCCCACCTCGCCCGGCAGATGCGTGACCAGGAAAGCGATGTGGAACCCGCAGGTGAAGAACCCTGCGTGCAGCAGCCAGTAACTCTTTTCACGCGCGGCGATGCGCAGCTGTTCCCGCAGCGTCGTGGCGCTGCCGGCGCTCGAAGCGGCGGAGACGTCCGCATCCTTGCGCAGCAGCGGCCTCGCCAGCGGCAGAGTGGCCAATGCGGCCACCGCCATGGTCCACATGGCGGTCATCCACCCCAGTGTCGAAATCAACAATTGGGTCAATGGCGCGAAAACGAATTGACCGAGGCTGCCGCCGGCGTTCACGAAGCCGGACGCGAAGGATCTTTTTTCGGGCGGTACGCGCTGCGCCACCTGGCCGATGAGCACGGCGAAGCTGCCGGCGCCGGCGCCCGCGGCCGTGAGCACGCCGAAGGTGACGAGCACGGCCCACTCGCTGCCCGCGAAGGGCGTGAGCGCATAGCCACCGGCCAACAGCAGGGCGCCGATCACCAGCACGCGTTGCGCGCCGTGCCGTTCGGCGATGGCGCCGAACACCGGCTGCGCCGCGCCCCACATGAGTTGTCCCACGGCCAGCGCGAAACTCATCGACGCGTAGAGCACGGCGGCGGCCGCGACCATGACCCAGAGGTGCTTTCGGCTCAGGCCAACGCTCTCGCGGCGTGTCATTCCATGCTCCCTTGGTGCAATCGAACCCGGCAAGTGATGCTTGGATCATCTGCGACGCACCGCGCCGGTGCCAGTGACAGTTCATCGGGATTTCTTAGCCACTGTTAAGCCGGGCTTTCGCCGGCCCGGGAGGATGGCGGCGCCGTACCATGGATTTTCCCTTGCCGCCCAGCAGACTGCGCTCCAACGCATGCGCGCTGGTGCCCGTAGACCCCGTCCCGGGCTTCCGTTGCCAATAGTTGCCTTGACAAATATTTCGCGGTGGCCGAGATTTCCCGCGTCACCTTCGCACCCGGAACCCCATGACCACCTCCGCCAGGCGTCTTCGCGACGTCGACCCCGTACCGCCGCCCGAGGACGGGACCCACCGAATGATCTGCCGGCAGATCAAGCTGGTCATGAGTTCGCTTACCCGGCGCGTCGATTCGCACATGCAGCCGCTGGAGCTCACCGGCATGCAGTGGGAACCGTTGATGCTGGTGTGGCTCAAACGGGCGGATACGGTGGCGGCCCTGGCCCGCGTCAGTCAGGTAGGGGTCCCGTCGATGACCCGCATGCTCGACCGCCTGGAGCAGAAAGACCTGTTGCGGCGCGAGCGCAGCGAGCTCGATCGGCGCGTGGTCAATCTGCATCTCACTCCCAAGGGCAGGAAGGTGGCCAGCAAGATCTGGCCCATCGTGGTCGAGGGCATGAACGTGCATCTCGAAGGTTTCAAGAAAGAAGAACTCAACCAGCTCAACGACCTGCTGGGTCGCATGCTGGCCAATGGAGCGCGTGATGCCCAAGACAATTGAGAGCAGAGGAATTGAAGTCGCCCGAGTTTCGCTGCTGGCGGTTTCCCTGCTGCTGGCCGCCTGCGGGAAGCAGGAAGAAGGCCCTCCGCCGCCAGCCGAAGTCGGCGTGATCACTCTGCAGCCGCGCAACATCGCGATCACCGACCAGCTTCCAGGGCGCACGACCGCCTTCCGCGTGGCCGAAGTGCGTCCGCAGGTCACCGGCATCGTGCAACGCCGGCTGTTCACCGAAGGCGCTGAAGTGAAGGCCGGCGAGCAGTTGTTCCAGATCGACGCGGGCGCCTACCGCGCCGCGTTGTCGTCGGCCGAAGCGGCGCTCAAGCGCGCCGAGGCCCAGGCGGTCACCGCCAGGCTGCTCGAGGAAAGATATGCGCCGCTGATCGCGGCCAACGCCGTGTCGAAGCAGGAGAACGACGAGGCCATCGCCGCGCGCGCGCGAGCCGAAGCCGATGTCGCCGCCGCCCGTGCGCAGGTCGACAGCGCGCGCATCAATCTCGTCTACACGCAGCTGCTGTCACCCATCAACGGGCGCATCGGCCGCGCGCTGGTCACCGAAGGCGCGCTGGTCACCTCGGGTCAACAGGCCGCGCTCGCCACCGTGCAGCAGCTCGACCCCATCTACGTGGACATCACGCAGTCCTCCACCGACCTGTTGCGCCTGCAGCGCCAGCTCGCCAATGGTGAACTGGTGAAGAACGAGAAGAACGAAGCCGAAGTCGCGCTCACGCTCGAAGACGGCACGGCCTATGCCGAACGCGGCCGGCTCAAGGTGTCCGAGGTGTCGGTCGACCCGTCGACGGGCTCGGTGACCTTGCGGGCGGTGTTCCCGAATCCGCAGCGCGAGCTGCTGCCGGGCATGTTCGTGCGCGCGCAGCTCACGCGTGGCACGCGCCAGGCGGCGCTGCTGGTTCCGCAGCGGGGCGTCTCGCACAACTCCCGGGGCGAGGCGACCGTGGTCGTCGTGGAGAGCGACAACAAGGTGGCCGAGCGCGTGGTCACCGCGGACCGCGCCATCGCCGGCGAGTGGTTGATCACGGCGGGCCTGAAGCCCGGCGAGCGCGTGGTGCTCGATGGCCTGCAGAAGGTCAGGCCTGGCGCGGTGGTCAAGCCCGTGCCATCGGCTGAAGAGCAGGAAGCGGAACGTCATGCCGGCAACACGGCCGCTAACGCCCTCGACGTGGCGGCGCGCTAACTACCCATGCTGTCACGATTCTTCATCGATCGGCCGATCTTCGCCTGGGTCATCGCGATCATCATCATGATCGCCGGCGGTCTTTCCATCGCCACGTTGCCCGTGCGGCAGTACCCGGCCATCGCGCCGCCCACCGTGGGCATCAACGTCAACTACCCGGGCGCGTCGGCGCAGACCGTTCAGGACACGGTCATCCAGGTCATCGAGCAACAGCTCAATGGCATCGACAACCTCACGTACATCACCTCGGAAGCGCAGGCCGATGGTTCGGCCGGCATTACGCTCACGTTCGCGCAGGGGACCGACCCGGACACCGCGCAGGTACAGGTTCAGAACAAGCTGTCGACGGCATTGACGCTGCTGCCACAGGAAGTGCAGCAGCAGGGCGTGCGCGTCAACAAGCCGGCGCGCAATTTCCTCACCGTCATGGGTTTCATCTCCGCCGACGACAGCATGAACGGCGAGGAGATCACGGACTACGTCGCCACCAATATCCTCGACCCGCTGAACCGAACCCGCGGCGTCGGCGACGTCACCATCTTCGGCGCGCAGTACGCCATGCGCATCTGGGTGGACCCGGCCAAGCTCAACAATTACGGTCTCACTACCGGCGACGTGGTCGCGGCCATTCGCGCGCAGAACGTGCAGGTGTCGGTGGGCTCGCTGGGCGGCTTGCCGGCGGCCGAAGGACAGGCGTTCTCCGCGGCCATCATCGGTCCGACCCGTTTCTCCACGCCCGAGGAGTTTCGCGACATCCTGCTGCGCGTGAATCCCGACGGTTCGCAGGTGCGCGTCGCCGACGTGGCGCGCGTGGCGCTGAACTCCGAAAGTTATACCCGCGACACCAAGTACAACGGCAAACCCGGCGCGGGTGTCGCCATCCGCCTGGCGGCGGGGCAGAACGCGCTCGACACGATGACGGCCATCCACGAGACCATCGACCGGCTGCAGCCCTTCTTCCCGCGCGGGCTCGAGGTGGTCTATCCACTCGACACCACGCCGTTCGTGCGCACCTCCATCTTCGAAGTCGTGAAGACGCTGGGTGAAGCCGTGGTGCTGGTGTTCCTGGTGATGTACCTGTTCCTGCAGAACGCGCGCGCCACGCTCATTCCGACCATCGCGGTGCCCGTGGTGCTGCTGGGCACCTTCGGCGTGCTGGCGGCATTCGGATTCTCGATCAACACGTTGACCATGTTCGGCATGGCGCTGTCCATCGGCCTGCTCGTCGACGACGCCATCGTTGTGGTGGAGAACGTCGAGCGCGTGATGAGCGAGGAGGGTCTCGGACCGCGTGAAGCCACGCGCAAGTCCATGGACCAGATCACGGGCGCGCTGGTGGCGATCGCGCTGGTGCTGGCCGCGGTGTTCGTGCCCATGGCTTTCTTCGGCGGCTCCATTGGCGTTATCTACCGGCAGTTCTCGATCACCCTGGTGTCGGCCATGGCGTTGTCCGTGCTGGTGGCGCTGGTGCTCACGCCCGCGCTGTGCGCGACCATCCTGAAGCCGCTTCCCTCGAGTGGGCACGTGGAGCACAAGGGCTTCTTCAGGTGGTTCAACCGTTGGTTCGATCGCGGCCGGGCGCGGCACGGCGCGGGCCTCGACGCGATGCTGAGCCGGCCGGGCCGATCGATGCTGGCCTTCCTCGCCATCGTCGTCGTGACCGCGTTCCTGCTTTCACGGGTGCCCACTTCGTTCCTTCCGCCCGAGGATCCGGGCTTCGCGTATGGCCAGGTGCAGGCGCCACCGGGGGCGTCCAAGGAGCGCACCTGGGTGGCGCTCGACAAGGCGCGCGAGTACCTGCTGGAACAGGAGAAGGACGTGGTCGAAGGTGTGCTCACGGTGAACGGCTTCAGCTTCGCCGGCACGGGCCAGAACGCCGGCCTCATCTTCATCAAGCTCCGGGACTGGGATGAACGCAGCAAGTCCTCGCAGTCCATGCAGGCTTTCCTGGGACGCACCAACAAGTTCTTCTCGAGCATCAAGGAAGCCAATGTCATCGCGGTGCCGCCTCCCGCCGTGCTCGAGCTCGGCAACACCGGCGGCTTCGACCTCATGCTTCAGAACCGCGGCGGACTCACGCGCGAGGCCTTCCTCGCCGCGCGTAACCAGTTGCTGGGCATGGCGGCGGAAAACCCGGCGCTGACCAATGTCCGTCCCAATGGCGTGGAAGACGCCCCGCAGTTCAAGCTGGACATCGACCGCGAGAAGGCCAGCGCGCTGGGCATCTCCATCACGGACATCAACCAGACACTGCAGACCGGCTGGGCATCCACCTACGTGAACGATTTCATCGACCGCGGCCGCGTGAAGCGAGTGTACGTGCAGGGAGACCCGGCCTCGCGCATGCAGCCCGAGGATCTCAACCGCTGGTACGTGCGCAACAACAAGGGCGAGATGGTCCCGTTCTCGGCCTTCGGCCGCGGCGAGTGGACCTACGGTCCGCAGAAGCTGGTGCGCTTCAACGGCGTGCCGGCTTACCAGATCCAGGGCGCGCCCGCCGCCGGACGCAGCTCGGGCGAGGCCATGGACGCCATGGAGCAGATGGTGGCCAAACTACCGGCCGGCGTGGGCCTGGAGTGGAACGGCCTGTCGTTCGAGGAACGCGCCGCGGGTTCGCAGGCGCCGTTGCTGTACGTGCTTTCGCTGGCCATCGTGTTCCTGTGCCTGGCGGCGCTGTACGAGAGCTGGTCGATTCCCTCGGTGGTGCTGCTGGTGGTGCCACTGGGTGTGCTCGGCGCCGTAGCGGCCACGTTGATACGCGGGCTCACCAATGACGCCTATTTCCAGGTGGGCCTGTTGGTCACCATCGGCATCTCGGCCAAGAACGCCATTCTCATCGTGGAATTCGCCAAGGAGAATTTCGACCGCGGCATGGACCTCATCGAGGCGGTGGTGCACGCGGCGAAACAGCGTCTGCGTCCCATCATCATGACGTCGCTGGCGTTCATGTCCGGCGTGTTGCCTCTGGCCATCTCCAGTGGCGCGGGTTCGGGCGCGCAGCATGCGGTGGGTACGGGCGTGATCGGCGGCATGCTGGCCGCCACTTTCCTGGCCATCTTCTTCGTGCCGGTGTTCTTCGTCGTCGTGCTGCGCTACTTCAAGGTGAAACCCACGGCCATGAAGGTCGATGAGACTCCGGCGGACGCGCCTTACGCGAGCAACGCATGAGCGCGCGACGCAATCCGATCACCCTGACCACGGTCGCGGCGCTTGCCGCGATGCTGGGCGCCTGCACCATGGCGCCGCGCTACCGGCAGCCGGATCCGCCCGTGCCCGCGGTCTTCGATGCGAACTCGAGTGTGACGCCCGAAGCGGCGGCAGTCCCCGCCTCGGAGATCGGCTGGCGGGAATTCTTCCCGGATGCGGAGCTGCAGGATCTCATCCGCCGCGCGCTCGACAACAATCGCGACCTGCGTATCGCCACGCTCAATGTCGAGGCGGCACGCGCCCAGTATCGGATCCGGCGCTCCGACCTCGTGCCATCGATCGATGCGCAGGGTCAGGCCAACAATCAGCGAGTGCCGGCGTCACTGTCCGCCACCGGCGAGAGCGAGCTGAACCGCACGTATTCGGCGGGGGTCGGTGTCCCGGCGTTCGAGCTGGATCTGTTCGGCCGCGTACGCAGTCTGCGTCGCGCGGCGCTCGAGGAATATTTCGGGTTCGAGGAGAACCGCACCGCGGCCCAGCTCACGCTGGTGTCCGAAGTGGCCAATGCCTGGCTGACACTGATCGCCGACCGCGAATTGCTGGCGCTGGCACAGGGCACGCGCGACAGCCAGCGCAAGTCCTACGATCTCACCAGGCTCCGCTTCGACCAGGGTGTCTCGAGCGAGATCGACCTGCATCGCTCCGAGACCGCGTGGCGCGAAGCCGAAGTGGACATCGCCGCGCAGACCCGCCGCGTGGCCCAGGACCGCAACGCGCTGGCGCTGCTGGTGGGCGAGCCGCTGCCGCCGGAAGTGGGCGTTGGCGAACACAGCATCCATGCGCAGACTTTCTCGAAGGAACTGCCGGCGGGCCTGCCCGCCGAATTGCTCACGCGGCGGCCCGATGTACGCGCCGCCGAGCATGCGCTCAAGGCGGCCAACGCGGATATCGGCGCGGCGCGCGCGGCGTTTTTCCCGAGCATTTCGCTCACCGGTTTCTACGGCAATGCCAGCGACGATCTGTCGGCACTGTTCCAGAGCGGCCACACCAGCTGGAGTTTCACGCCGCAGTTGCGGCTGCCCGTCTTCTCTGGCGGCGCCAACATCGCGGGGCTCAACCTCGCCAATGTGCGCAAGCGCATCGAAGTGGCGCGGTATGAGCAGTCCATCCAGGCGGCATTCCGCGATGTGGCCGATGCGCTGGCGGCGCGGGCCACGTTCACCGACCAGATCCGCGCCCAAGAGGCGTTGACCAGGGCGTCGGAGAACAGCTACCGGCTGGCCGACGTGCGTTATCGCGGCGGCGTCGACAGCTATCTGAGTTCACTGATCGCCCAGCGCGACTTCTATTCCTCGCAGCGTGCGCTGATCGAGACGCGCCTGGCCGGCGCGAGCAATCTGGTACAGCTGTACGCTGCACTGGGTGGCGGCTGGAAGGAGTAGGAGAGCGCTGACACCTTCCGGCGGCGCCCACAACCGCCACGGCACCGCGCCGATGGCCACAATCCGGGCGTGGCCAACATCATCAGCAAGTTCGTGGGAAACCTGTCCACCCGTGCGCGTCAGCGCCGCGCAAAGGAGTTTCGCGAGCACTTTCGGTTGACCGCGGACACGCGCATCCTGGATCTGGGTTCCCAGTGGGGCGCCGCCATTCACTCGGTTCTCGACGGCACGCCGGTCAAACCGGAAAACACTTATATCGCCGACATCCACCCCAAGTTCCTCGAGCGGGGTCGCCAGGAATTCGGCTACGTGCCGGTGCTGGTGGGCGAAGACGGCAAACTGCCGTTCCCAGATGGATTCTTCGACATCGTCTACTGCTCATCGGTCATCGAACACGTCACCGTGCCCAAGGACCAGGTCTATGCCACGCGTTCGGGCAAGGTGTTCCGCGAACGCTCGTTGAAGCACCAGCGCGAGTTCGCGCGCGAGATACAGCGCGTGGGCAGGCAGTTTTTCGTGCAGACGCCGTATCGCTGGTTCGTGATCGAAAGCCACAGCTGGCTGCCTTTCTACGGCTGGCTGCCGCGGCGGTTGCTGATCCCGGCGCTGCAGATGGTGCGCCCGTTCTGGCCTTCGCGCACCCATCCCGACTGGTACCTGCTGAACAAGCGCGAGCTGGCCGGCATGTTCGATGGCGCGGAAATCCGCGACGAAAAGTGGCTGGGGCTCACGAAGAGCATCATGGCCATCAAGAGCGAGCGCGCCTAATAACCCGCCGCGAGACCCGTGTTCCGCCGCGGGTCTATCGCTCCGTAGAACCTGTTGCCGCCCACCGGCTTCGCATTGAGCGCGGGCGCGCCGATCAATATCGCCGCGACGTGGTTCTCGGGCTGCGGCACCGTGAGCCTGTGGCCCATGGACTCCAGGATCGCGCGCGTGTCGGCGCTCAGCGCCCGCGCTTCCACGTAGGTTTCTTCAGGCAGCCATTGCTGGTGGATGCGCGGCGCGTCCACGGCCTCCTGCAAGTCCATGCCGTAATCGATGACGTTGAGCAGCGTGAGCGTCACCGCGGTGATGATGCGGCTGCCGCCGGGCGTTCCCAGGATCATCCACGGCTTGCGGTCTTTCACCACGATGGTGGGCGCCATGGAGCTCAGCGGTCGCTTGCCGGGCTCGATCCTGTTGTTCTCGCCCTGCACCAGTCCGTAGAGATTGGGCACGCCCACCTTGGCGGTGAAATCGTCCATCTCGTTGTTGAGCAGTACGCCGGTGCCGCCGGCGGTGACGCGCGCGCCGAACCAGTCGTTCAGTGTGTAGGTGACCGCCACCGCGTTGCCGAACGAGTCGGCGATGGAGTAGTGCGTGGTGTGGCTGCCTTCGTTGAAGCCCGCACCCGGCACCAGCTTCGTCGAAATGCCGGCCCGCTGCGGGTCGATGCCGGCGCGGATGCGCGCGCCATAGGCCTTGTCCAGCATCTGGTCCACCGGGTTCTTCACGAACCGCTGGTCTCCTAACAACTGGTTGCGGTCGATGTACGCCTGGCGCATGGCCTCGATCTGCACGTGGATCGCGCGGGCCGAGCCCCAGCCGTAATCCGGCAACGGGTAACCTTCCAGCACATTGAGGATTTCGCAGATCACCACGCCACCCGAGCTGGGCGGTGGCGCCGACACGATGCGAAACCCGCGGTAGTCGCACTCCAGCGGCGGCATCTCGCGCACGTCATAGGCGTCGAGGTCGGCCTGGCTCAGGATGCCACCGCCAGCACGGCTGGCCGCGACGAGTTTCGCGGCGGTTTCGCCCTGGTAGAAGCCGGGCGCGCCCCTGGCGCGAATCAATTTCAGCGTGCGCGCGAGATCAGGTTGCTTGAGCGTGTCGCCGGGCTGCCACGGCTTGCCGGCGTGGAGGAAGATCGCGGCCGATGCCGCGTCCTTGCGGAAATCCGCGGAACCCTCCCACAACATCTCCGCGTCGCCTTGGGCCAGCACGAAACCGCGTTCGGCGAGGCGGATCGCCGGGTCTATCAACGTTCGCAGGGGCCGCGTGCCGTATTTCGCGCGAATGTACTCGAGCCCCGCCACGGTGCCCGGCACCGCCACCGCCAGGTGACCGCGCGTGCTGAGGTCGGGCACGACATTGCCTTGTGCGTCCAGGAACATGTTCGCGGTGGCCGCCAGCGGCGCCTTCTCGCGAAAATCGATGAATGCACGCCGGCCATCGGCAAACATCACCGTCATGAAGCCGCCGCCGCCGAGATTGCCGGCCGCGGGATACACCACGGCGAGCGCGTAGCCCACGGCCACGGCCGCATCGATGGCATTGCCGCCCTGTTTGAGCACATCGACACCGATGCGCGTCGCGTATTGCTGGGCGGTGACCACCATGCCCCGTTCGGCGGCGATGGGGGCGGGGGACGCGGCGACCGCGGCGCCGGTTATCAGCGTCAGCAACAGGCAGGACAACAGTTTTTTCATGCGATGAGTCTATGCGCCGGCTCGTCGCCTGTCCTCGTCCTGTCATGGACGTTGTTTACGTTGCGCTCCTTGCCAGCCAAAGCCAGCTCAAGGGAGCGTTCATGTCACACGATCATGTCGAAGAGCACAACAATTCCTCCAACCCCACGTTCGAGTCCGTACTCGACCAGAGACTCTCGCGCCGGACCATGCTCGGCGGCGCGGTCGCGCTGGCCGCGATGGGCGGCGCCGTTTCCACGGCCAATGCGCACGGCTATTCCCATGGCCATGGCAATGGCCACGGGTACCCGCAGCGCAAGCTGCGGCTGAATTTCAATGCCGTCGCCAAGAATCTCGAGGACGCCGTGACGCTGCCCGAGGGTTACAGTTACGACGTGTTATATGCGCTGGGCGACCCCATCGCTCGGCACGTCGATGACTTCCGCAATGACGGCACCGACGAAGCTGCCAGCTACCAGTTCCGCGCCGGCGATCATCACGATGGCATGTATTTCTTCGGGATGGGCGCGAATGGGCGCTACCACAAGCACGAGTCGTCACGCGGCTTGTTGTGCATGAATCATGAAGCGATCACGCCGGCCTATCTGCATCCCACCGGCCAGACCGTGGTGGGCGGCGTGCGTACGGTTCGTGACGAGGTGATCCGCGAGTTCTACGCCCATGGCGTCAGCGTGCTCGAGATCGTGCGCGAGCGGCGTCGCAAGCCGCAGCACTGGAGCGCTTCGTTTCGCAAGTTCCTGCGCCCCGGCAACCGCTCGGTGGATTGGGACTACGAACAGGCTTCGCGCTTCAACCGCCGTGTCCACACGCTGACCCCAATGAAACTCTCCGGCCCGGCGGCGCGCACGAAGTACATGGTCACGCGTTATTCACCGGACGGCTCGGCCACGCGCGGCACTGTGAACAATTGCGCCAATGGCTACACGCCCTGGGGTACCTATCTCACCTGCGAGGAGAACTTCGCGGGTTATTTCCGGCGTGTCGTTTCCACGGACAACCCCCGGCGTTCCGCGAAGGAAATCGCTTCCTTCTCGCGATACGGTGTAGCCGGAGCGGGCCGCGAACTCTGGGCCACCGTGACCCCCGACACCAGCGACAATCTGTTCGGTCGCTGGAACACCGAAAAGCTGGGTGTGTCGGTCGATGGCAGCGACGACTTCCGCAACGTATCGAACACCTATGGATGGGTGGTGGAGATCGATCCGTTCGATCCGAAGCGCGCACCGCGCAAGCGCACGGCGCTGGGCCGTTTCGGTCATGAAGGCGCGGAGCTCGGCCCGGTGCGGGCCGGCGAGCCCATCGTGTTCTACATGGGTGACGACGCCCGCAACGAATACCTCTACAAGTTCGTTTCGCGAGCGGTGTGGGATCCGCGCGATGCGGGCCGTGGCATCGAAGCCGGCGACAAGTACATGGACGAGGGCACCTTGTACGTGGCGCAGTTCCTGCCCGATGGCAGCGGGCAGTGGATAGAGCTGGCCTTCGGCAAGAACGGCATCGGCCCCGGCAACCCGGTCTATCCCTTCGCCGACCAGGCCGACGTGCTGATCAACCTGCGTTTCGCGGCGGATTCGGTGGGCGCCACCAAAATGGATCGCCCGGAATGGGCCGCCGTTCACCCGTCCAACGGCGAGGTGTACTTCACGCTGACCAACAACGGGGCCGCGCAGCGACCCATCACCGCGGTGACGCCGTCGAACCCGCGTTTCTACAACGACAAGCGCCTCACGGGACAGGATCAGAAGGGCAACCCCAATGGACACGTCATCCGATTCAAGGAAGGCGGCGGCTATGCCGACGCGTTGTCGTTCGACTGGGATGTCTATCTATTTGGCGCGCGGTCCACGGCTTCGCCCGACAACGTGAACCTCTCCGGCCTGTCGGACGCCAACGATTTTTCCAGCCCTGACGGCCTGTGGTTCAGCTACGCCACGCCCGGCCTGCTCTGGCTGCAGACCGACGATGGCGCGTTCACCGATGTCACCAATTGCATGATGCTGGCCGCGTTGCCCGGGCAGACCGGCGACGGCAAGGCGCGCACCCTCACCAACGTGGACGGCGCGTCCAGTTCCACGGTCACCACCTACGTCGGCAGTTCCGGCGGCGAGAAGAAATTGCGGCGCTTCCTCGTGGGCCCGAAGGAGTGCGAACTCACCGGCATCGCCGAAACGCCGGATGGCAAGGCACTGTTCGTGAACATCCAGCATCCCGGCGAGAATACGGCGCCGAACTACGCAACCAGCGAGTTTGGCAGCCACTGGCCGGACGGCGGTGTGGCGCGCCCGCGCTCGGCCACCATCGTGATCACGCGAGACGATGGCGGCACCATCGGCGCCGATTGAGTCGGCTCAGCTGACCAGCAGCGCCGACAGCGCGTCGGGTTCGAGTGGCTTGGTGAAATGGTGATCGAAGCCCGATTCCGCGGCCCGCTCTTTGTCGGCATCCTGGCCCCAGCCGGTCACGGCGATCAGCGTGACCGGCCGCACCGGACGCAACGCACGGATGCGTTGCGCCACTTCGTAGCCGGTGAGGCCAGGCATCCCGATATCGAGAATGGCCACTTCCGGCTTCATGCGGTCGAACAGGGACAAGGCCTCGGGACCGTCGAAGGCGATCTCGACTTCGTGACCGTCGAGACGCAGCAGCATGGCGAGGCTTTCGCCGGCATCGCGGTTGTCGTCGGCCACCAGCACGCGGCGGCGGCGGGAGGGCGGGGGTGGCCCCGCGGGAGGCGGATCACGCGGCGTGCGCGACACGACTTGCGCCGGCAGATGGACCGTGAATTCGCTGCCGTGGCCCAGGCCCGCGCTGTGGGCCGACAAGGTTCCGCCGTGCATCTCGACCAGTCCTTTGGACAACGCCAGTCCGATGCCCAGCCCTCCACCGGACCGTGACGACGCCACCTGCGAGAACATGGTGAAGACGTTGGGCAGCGCGTCGGCGGCGATGCCGATGCCATCGTCGCGCACGGCGATCACCACCTGGTCGCCGCGAACTTCGGCGAGGAGCCGTACATTGCCCTCGGGGTCGGTGTACTTGGCGGCGTTGGTCAGCAGGTTGGACAGCACCTGCGACAGCCGCAGCGGATCCGCCTCGAGGTCGAGGTTTTCGCTGGGCAGTACGACTTCGAGCTTATGGCGCTTGGTGTCGATGGCGGGGCGGGCCGTTTCCACCGCGGATTCGATGATGTGCGCCAGCGTCACATGCCGTTTGCGCAGCTCGAGCGTGCCGCGCGTGATGCGCGAGATGTCCAGCAGGTCTTCCAGCAACAACGACATGTTCTGCACCTGCCGCGAGATCACCTCGTGTGCCCAGGCCTTCTGCTGCTCGTCGGCGGAGTCGGAGCTGATGATCTTCGCCGCCTGCCGGATCGGCGCCAGCGGATTGCGCAACTCATGCCCCAGCGTGGCGAGGAATTCGTCCTTGCGCCGGTCGTTGTCGCGCAACGCCTCCTCGGCGCGCTGGCGATTCGCCAGCTCGCGCTGCGCCGCTTCGTAGAGGCGCGCGTTTTCGATGGCGATGGCTGCCTGCGCGGCCACGCTGACCACCAGCCGTTCACTGCGCTCCGTGAATTTGCCGGCATCGGGATGGCCGAAGAAAAGTCCGCCGAACACTTCGCCGGACCGGGACTTCACCGCGGTGGCCAGGTAGCTGCGCACCGGCAGATGGCCGGGCGGCATGCCATGGTGCGGACTCATCCGTCCGTACCGAGGGTCGCGCGTGATGTCATCGCTGCGCACCGGTCCATCGCCGCGAAACGTTGGCGCGAACACCGCCGTGGGACGCGGATGTCCGAACTTGTCGAAGGCTTCGCGCGGCGCGCCCGAGAGCGTGTAGAGTAGATAGTCCTCGCCATTCTCGTTGACGCGGTTGTAGAAGAACGCACCGAACCTGGCGCCGGTGAGTTCGGTGGCCGAGTCGGTGACCGTCTGCAGCAGCTTCTCGATCTCGAGCTGCGACGCGATGGACTGGCCGGTCTGGTTGAGAACCTCGAGCAGCCGTGACTCCTCGCGCAAGGCGGCCTGCGCCTGGTGGTGCTCGGCGCGCATCAGGTCGAGTGTGTAACGCAGGTGCGCGTTCGCCGCTTCCAGGTCGGTCGCCGACGGCGGGATTTTGACGGCCATATCCCACTTTAGAAGGCTCGGCAGGGATTGTCGTGACAGAGAATTCCTACACCGCGCCCCCGGTAGCGCACGATCGCAGCGGACGCGAGTATGTGTGCATGAACACCCCCGATAGGTCGCTGCGCACCCTGCCTTCACCCGTCTCGCCGTGGCTGGCGTTGGCGCTATGGATCGCGCTGTGCGGAGCCGCAGGCGCCATTGGCGCAATCGCGTCGGCGAACGCGGGCGATTTCTACATCCGGTTGGACAGGCCGTCCTGGGCTCCGCCGTCGAATGTGTTCGGCCCGGTGTGGACTCTCTTATATGTGTCGATGGGCGTGTCCGCCTGGCTGGTCTGGCGCGAACGCGGCTGGTCACGCGCGCGTGGCGCGCTGGGCTTGTTCGTGCTGCAGCTGGCGGTCAACGCGGCCTGGTCCTGGTTCTTCTTCGCCTGGCACCGCGGCGGGCTGGCGATGCTCGACATCGTGATTCTCGCGGCCCTGCTCGTCGCGACGCTCGTGGCATTCGCGCGCATCCGGATGCTGGCGGCCTGGCTGCTCGTGCCTTACCTGGCGTGGGTGTGTTTCGCCGCCGCGCTCAATTATTCCGTGTGGCAGAGGAATCCTCAGCTGCTGTAGCCGCCTGTTCGCTGGCGTAGGGCCACGCCACGTGCACGGTGTGGCGGCCCGCGTCGTCCACCAGGTCCACCACGTTTCGGCCCGGCTTCTGCACGAGCCCATCGATGGTGAACTGCGGCAGCGACGTGGGTGAAGGTTGTTTGTCCACGAGGATGTCGTAGCTGGTGCTGCGATAACGGAACTGGATGCTGAAGCCATCCCAGTCGGGCGGCACGCAGGGTGACAAGGTCAGCCTGCCATCGCGCAGGCGGAAACCGAGGATCCACTCGAGGCCCGCGCGATACAGCCAGCCCGCGGAACCCGTGTACCAGGTCCAGCCTCCGCGTCCGGCGTGTGGAGCTTCGGAGTACACATCGGCCGCAACCACGTAGGGCTCGACTTTGTATCGCTGCACGTCCGCGCGCGTGGGCGCGCGCTTGATCGGGTTCAGCATGTTGAACACTTCCATGGCGCGCTCGGCCTTGCCTTGCATGGCGAAGGCGATGGAAGTCCATACGGCGGCATGCGTGTACTGGCCGCCGTTTTCACGGATGCCCTTCGGGTACGCCTTCACGTAACCGGGTTCCTGCATCGATCGATCGAATGGCGGCGTGAACAGCACCGCCAGCGGAGGATCGCGCCTGAGCAGGTGGGTCTCCAGCGATTCCATGGCTTTCTCGGCGCGCTGCGGCTGCGCGGCGCCGGAGATCACGCTCCAGGACTGCGCGATGGCGTCGATGCGACACTCATCGCTGGCCGCGGAACCCAGCGGGGTGCCGTCGTCGAAGAAGCCGCGGCGATACCACTCGCCATCCCAGGCGTGCGTCTCGAGCGCGGCGCGCAACTTGCTGGCTTCACCCAGCCATGTCGTGGCCAGCGCGAGCTCGCCGCGCGCCTGCGCCAGCGGCGCGAAGGAGTTCAGCGTGGCGTGCAGGAACCAGCCCAACCAGACGCTCTCGCCACGGCCATGTTCGCCGACGCGGTTCATGCCGTCGTTCCAGTCGCCCGTGCCGATCAGCGGCAGGCCGTGCGCGCCCAGGTAGGCGCCTTCCAGGCCGCGCCGGCAGTGTTCGAACAGCGTCGCGGTTTCGTGGCTGACCTGGGGCTCGAAGAAGTTGTCGTGCCGCTCGCGCGGCAGCGGCGGCCCTTCGATGAAGGGTAATTCGACGTCGAGGATGCCGCGGTCACCGGTAAGCGCCACGTATTGCGCGGTGACGTAGGCCAGCCACACACGGTCGTCGGAGATATGCGTGCGCACGCCGCTGCCATTGTGAGGCAGCCACCAGTGTTGCACGTCGCCCTCGGGGAATTGCCGCGAGGCCGCGCGCAGGATCTGCTCGCGCAGCAGCGCGGGCCGTGCCAGCCCGAGGGCCATCGCATCCTGCAATTGGTCACGGAAACCATAGGCACCACTGGCCTGGTAGAACGCGGCACGTGCCCAGGTGCGGCAGGCCAGCGTCTGGTACAGCAGCCAGTGGTTCATCATGAGATCGAAGGCGCGATCCGGCGTCTTGACCTGCAGGTGTGAATCCAGGTCCTGCCATTGCTTGCCGATGGCGATGAGCTCCTTGTCGAGCGGCGCGAGGCGATAACGTTTCACCAGCTCGCGCGCCTGTTGCGCGTCGGAAGCCTGGCCTAACAGGAAGACCACCTCGGTGGTGGCGCCGGCTTCCATTTCCAGGCGCGTGCGCAATGCCGCGCAGGCATCGAGCGCGGCGCCCGTGTTCCCGGACAAGGCGCCTCCGGCCAACAGCGCCGCCGGCGCATCCAGCGTTCCATGACGGCCCAGGAATTCGCGGCGGTCGCCGGTCCACTCGGTCTGCAGGCCATGGAGATCTGCGAACGCGACGCCGGGGAAGGCCGTGTTCCAGGGATTGCGCGCGAATATGGCCCGGGTGATCTCGTCGATTTCGGTGAACACGTGCGGCGCGCCCACGCCGCGCGAGGCTCCGAGCACCCACTCGACGTAGCCGGTCACCGAGATCGTGCGGCGCCGCGGACTGTCATTGTGCACCGTGAGCCGGCAGATCTTGATCGGGTCGTCGGCGGGCACGAACATCACCAGCGACAACGACATGCCGTGCGAGCGCTGGTCGAAACGCGTGTATCCCGCGCCGTGCGCGCAGCGGTAGTGAGCCTGCTCGTGACGGATCGGCGAGGGCGTCGGCGTCCAGAGCTCGCCGGTCTCCTCGTCGCGCAGGTAGATAGCCTCGCCCGGACGGTCGGTGACCGCGTCGTTGCTCCAGGGCGTGAGCGCGTTGTCGCGACTGTTGCGCGCCCAGGTGTAGCCGCCGCCCTCGGCGCTGACCTGGAAGCCGAAGCTGCGGTTGGCGACGACGTTGATCCAGGGCAGCGGCGTGGGCTGGCCGCCGGTGGCGATGACGTACTCGCGGCCCTGCGAGCCAAAGCCACCGAGTCCATTGAAGAACTCCAGGTCACGCGTGCCATCGGTTTCAGCAGCGCCGGGGGCGACGGCGGTCGGCGGTCCGCGTCGCAGCGGGCGTGGCGCGGCCGTCGGGACGGGCTGCATGCGTTGCACCTGGTCGGCGAGGCTGCCGCTTCGTCCCGACAGCACCACGCGGGCCACCGATGACAGCAGCGCGCGGCTCTCGGCAGACACCAGGTCATTGCGCAATACGAAAACCTTGCCGCGCGCATCGGCGCCCGCGATACGCGGCCGCGCCTGGCTCACGCGTACCAGTGATTCCAGCGCCTGGTGCAGGTCCTGGATGTAGCTGACGCCGCGTTCATTCAACAGCACCAGGTCCACCGACAGCCGCTTGATGCCCCAGTACTCATGCGCCTGGAGCAGCTGCCGCACGATGGCCAGGTCGTCCATCTCCTCGACGCGCAGCAGGACGATGGGCAGGTCGCCGGAAATGCCGTGCGCCCACAATCCCTGCGGCCCTTCGAGACCGCGGCGGACCTGGTCCGCGGGCGGCCGCGCCGCGGCGTCCACATACAGGATGCGGCCGGCGAGCTGCTGGAACAGATTGGCCTGCGAGGCGTCGATGCCGAAGTGGCGCAGCTGCACCTGAGCGTGAGTCCAGGCCAGCGTGGCAGTGCGGGTATGTGCGTTGACATCCCGATGCTTGTCGATCTGCTCGAGCACGGCCGCGCGGCTTTGCCCGACGCAGGTCCAGTAGGCGATGCGCGCGGTGCCGCCGGCCGGCACACGCAGGCGATAGCGCAGCGCGAACACCGCGTCGAGCACCGTGCCAGCGGTGCCGGACAGCGTGCTGCCTTCGAGCATGGCCAGCGGCGCGCGAAGTTCGCGCGCGCGGCCGATGAAACGCGCGCGATCCGTCTCGAACTCGGGGCCGGAAATAACGCTGCCTTCGATCACTGCATTGTGCGAAGCCCAGAGTTCGGGCTCATCCGGCGCGCGGCGCCGGCGGTTGGCGATGATGGCGGATTGCGCGGCCAGAATTTCGGTGCGCACGAACATCTTCGAGAACGCGGGGTGGGCGATGTCCGCCGACTGCGATCCCAGCACCAGTTCGGCATAGGAGGTGATTTCCACCTCGCGCGCCTTGGTCGAGGAATTGCTGATCGAAACACGCCGTACCTCGGCATCGTCTTCCGGCGAGACCTGCACTTCCAGGGTGGTCGTCAGTTCGCCATCGGTGCGGATGATCTCCGCCCGGTCCTCGGTGAAGCTCGCTTCGTAAGAACCAGGCTGGCCGGCGCAAGGCTGGTAACCCGCCGACCACACGCGGCCGGTGTCGATGTCCCGCAGCAGGATGAAGCTGCCGGTGTCGTCGCGCGTGCTGTCATCGCGCCAGCGCGTGACCGCCAGATCGTTCCAGCGGCTGTAGCCCGAGCCTGCCGCGGTGACCATGACCGAGTACCGGCCATTGGAGAGCAGATGAGTCTGGGGTGCCGAATCGTGCGGGCTCTTGAGGCGGCGCACGTCGGGCACCTGCATTTCGGTGATGCGCGACGCGGTACCCACTTCCTCGGCACGCGGATGCGCCACGGAGACGTCGCGCGGCGTGCGTTCCTGCAGCAGCAGGTCGGTGGCCTGCACTGTCACATCCCGGTGGAATCGTTCGCGCATGCGTCCGTCGAGCAGGGCGTTGGCAATGGATACCACCGTCATGCCCTGGTGGTGCGCCATGTACGCGCGCACGGGTACGAAGCGCTGACCCTCCGGCACGCGCGAAGGCGTGAAGTCCACGGCTTCGTAGAAACCATAGGGACCGCGGACACCCAGGTTTTCCAGCGTGCGGAAGTTGGCCAGTGCGGAGTCGCCATCGACCATGGCGGCGAGCCCGGTGGCGTAGGGCGCGATCACCTTGTTCTCGGACAGGCCGCGCTTGAGGCCCAGTCCCGGCACGCCGAAGTTGGAGTATTGATAGGTCAGTTCGAGATCGCGCGCGTTGTACGCGGACTCGGAGATGCCCCAGGGCATGTCGAGCTCGCGGCCGTACTGGATCTGCCGCTTGACGATGAGCCTGCTGGTCTGCGCCAGCAAACTACCGCCGGGCGCGCGCAGCACCAGGTCGGGCATGAGGTACTCGAACATCGAACCCGACCAGGACACCAGCGCGGCGCCGGAGCCGATGGGCGTGACCGTGCGGCCGAGTCGGAACCAATGCCGCGCGGGGAGGTCGCCCTTGGCGATGGCGATGAAGCTCGCGAGGCGCGCCTCGGAGGCCAGCAGGTCGTAACAGCTGTCGTCCAGGGTGCCGTCGCTGCAGCGGAAGCCGATGGACAGCAGTTTGCGCTGGCGGTCGTAGAGGAAGTCGAACTCCATGGCATCGGCGAGTTCCAGTGAAGTGTTCGCCAGGGTCTCGAGATACTCGACGATGAAACCCGCCGGATCGCGCGCCAGCAGGTCGCTGCGCCAGCTGTCGATGGATCGCTTGGTGGCTTCCACCCAGTACAGCAGGTCGTGCTCGCGGTCGAGATGCGCTTCGCTGGCCAGCGTTCTGATCATGTCCACGAGCGTGGCCGCGCGTTCGGCGGCCGTGCCCAGCGCGTCCTTGCCGGCGTGCGGCTCGGCGTTCGCGGGACGCAACGCGCTTTCGAGATCGGAGAACGCGGTCTCGACGATGCCACGCGTGATGGTGAAGCCCGGAAGGAACTGGAACTGGCGCAGCGCCTCGCGCGCGAGGTCGAGCGAATCGGCGAGCCCGGCCAGGGCTTCACGCCGCGGGTTGGGGTGCTCCTGCCATTCGCGGAACGCGCCCGCCAGCGCGATCAGGTGCGCGGCGAGGTTGCCCGAGTCCACGGAGGACACGTAGCGCGGGTCGAGCGGGCGGAGGTCCTGGGTGTCGTACCAGTTGTACAGGTGGCCCCGGTACTTCTGCATTCGGCCCAAGGTGCCCAGCGTGGCCTCGATGCGGTCGAGCGCGTCGCGCAGGCCACACCAGCCGAAATCGCGCGCCGCGACGATGGAAAGTAGATAGAGACCGATGTTGGTGGGGGAAGTGCGGTGCGCGACCACGCCGCGCGGATCTTCCTGGTAGTTGTCGGGAGGCAGGTGATGGTCTTCCGCCGTCACGAAGGTGTCGAAGAACCGCCAGGTACGACGCGCGATCAGTCGCAGCGCGCGTTGGTCTTCTGGTTCGAGGTCGGACTTGGCCGCGGCCACCGGAACCTTGCTGATGCGCCAGGCCACGGCCGGTGCCGCCAGCCAGGCCAGCAGGAAAGGCACCGCGAGAGGTGGCAAGGTTCCCGTGGCGTAAGGCCCGTCGACCAGCACCACGACCAGCCCGGCCAAGGCCGCGACGGCCACGCCACGCAGCATGCGCGAGTAGAAGCTCAGGAAATCCGAACGCGCCGAGCTCAGCAGATCGGCCGGGATCCACTCGAGAAGATTGCGGCGGCTCACCAGCATGCGCCAGCCGGTGCGGATGATGGCGTCGGTCATCAGCCAGGCCTGATAGGGCAGCATGGTCACGAGCAGCGCGGTCTGTTCGATGGCCAGCAGGATGTCCACGCGCAACGCGCGCAGGTGGCTGCGCCAGGTGACCGTGGACCGGCGCGGAATGACGGCGCCCAACAGCGGCTGCAAGGTGGGCAGTGACAGCGCGAGCAGGAGGAACAGGCACCACTGCCACGCGGCCGCGGCGGGCAGCGTGAAACCCGCCACCAGTGCGGCGAGACTGGAGGGCGCGGACAGCGAGCGGCGCAGGTTGTCCAGCATCTTCCACAGGCCGATGAGCGGCATGCGGCTGTGGCCGCGCTTGTGAGTGGCGGCGCCCGCGTCCTTGCGGCCGAATATCCACGGCAACAGCTGCCAGTCGCCGCGCACCCAGCGGTGCTGGCGCAGCGAGGCCACGTCGTAACGCGAGGGGAATTCCTCGACCACCTCCACGTCGGACGCGAGGCCGGCGCGCGCGAAGATGCCTTCGAAGAGATCGTGCGACAGCAGCGTGCTTTCGGGCACGCGATCGGCGAGCGCCGCCTCGAAGGCATCCACGTCGTAGATGCCCTTGCCGGCGAAGCTGCCTTCGCCCAGCAAGTCCTGGTACACGTCGGAGACCGCGGCGGCGTAGGGGTCGACGCCGGCGGCGCCGGAAAACACGCGCTGGAAAGGCGTGGCTTCCACGTCCACCGGCAGCGAGAACGCCACGCGCGGTTGCAGGATGGCGTAACCGTCGATGACGCGGCCCGACTTCGCATCGAACAACGGGCGATTGAGAGGATGCGCCATCTTGCCGATGAGCCGCCGCGGAGTTTCGCGGGGTACGCGGGTGTCGGCGTCCAGCGTGAGCACGTAGCGCACGCCGGACGGAACCCACGGGCTCTTGCCCGTGCTGGTGACGTAGGTAGTGCCGGCGTCGCCGCGCAACAACCGGTTCAGCTCCTGCAACTTGCCGCGCTTTCGCTCCCAGCCCATCCACCGCTGCTCGCTCTCGCACCACACGCGCTTGCGATGCAGCAGCAGGAAGCGGTCACCTCCCTTGGCCAGGCCGTAGCGGCGGTTGAGCCTCGCGATGCCGAGGACGGCAATATCCAGCAGGGCATCATCGCCCGGCTGGGTCTCGGTATCCGAGTCTATCCAGTCGGACAGCAGCGCGAAGTGCAGCTGGTCGTCGGGCGAGGCCAGGTAGTGGATTTCCAGGCTGTGCAGGTGCTTCTCGACGGCCGCACGCGAATTCAGCATCACCGGCACGGCGACCAGGGTGCGCAGTTCCTCCGGGACACCGTCGCGCAGTGCGAGGCCTGGCAGCCGGCTGGCGCCCACGCCGCGCGTCACGGCGCGGTTGACCAGCGCCACGGCGATGTCCATGGCGGGCACCGCGCCCAGAAGGCCTAACAACCACAGGATGCCGCCGTGGACACCCGACTGCTGCAGCAGCGCCAATGGCACCGCGAGCACCAGTGCGGAGACGAAGCCGATGGACGCCACGTAGTCGCGCGCGCCGACGGTGAAGGCAATGCGCTTGCGCCAGTCGCGCAGCGGCGCGCGGAAGCCGATGGCGCGCTCCAGTTTCTGGCGGCCGTCACCGATGAGGTGGAAACCGGGGTCACGTTCGCGTTCGTTGCGCGCGGTGCTGGCGGTGGTGAGAACCTGGCGGGCGATCTGCAGCTCGGAGAGCCGCGAGCCGCGTCCCAGCTCTTCGATGGCCGTGCGGTAGAGATTCCGCGTGGCGAAATCCATGGCATCGAAATCCGATGAGCTGTTCAGCACCTCGTCGACGAGGCTCACGCTTTCGAAGAACTCGGCCCAGTCCACATCGGACATCAGGCGCATGCTGGTGATGATGTTGCGCACCGTGACGTTCGACGCGCCCTGGCGCTGGTGCTCTTCGCTGACCAACTGCTCGGGGCTTGCGCCCTGCGCGGTGATGCGCGCTTGCAGCCATTGCAGTGCCGGCACCAAATTCGGATCCTGGTCGCGCAGCCGCTGCACCAGCTGCACCGCGAAGGCCGGCGTCAGCGACTTGCCGGCGCCGCGCCAGTTCGCCAGCGCCTGCGGATCGAGCTTCTGCCCGTTCACTCCCAGCAGGCGGTCGGCAATCGTGTCGGCTTCCTGGCGCGCGGCGCGGCTGGTGACGATGCGCTGCGCGACGCGGCGCAGGTTTTCGACGAGAACGATGCGCAGCGTGATCGCGACCGCCCAGAGCTCGCCGATGGTCAGCGGCGCGACACTTTGATAGGCGCGCACGAAACGGCGCAGCGTCTCCGGTTCGAACCGGCTGTCGGTATGGGCAACGTAGGCCCAGGCGATGCCGAACACCCGCGGGAACCCGGCGAACGGGCCCTCGGCCAGCTTGGGCAACTGGCGGTAGAAGCCGGGCGGCAGATCCTCCCGGATCTCGCGGATCTGCTCCTCGACCACATGGTAGTTGTCGAGCACCCACTCGGCGGCGGGCGTGATGCTGCGGCCCTCGTCCACGGCCCTGGCAATGGACCGGTAGGCGGCCAGCATCACCTTTTCGTTGTTGCGCAGGCGGGCGCGCAGCGAACGGCGGAATTCCGGCCGGCGCGCGATGCCCTGCGCGGCCGCGAGCGTCTGGGCGTGCTGCTCCAGGCGCTCGGTGCTGAAGATCTCCTCGCGCAGGATCTGCTCGTTGTTCCAATGCGAGCCGAGAGAGAGGCTCTCCAGGATTCCACTCAGAAATGGGTGCAAGGGGTGCTGTCCGGGACGAAGGTGGGCAATCCGCATTACGCGTAAACCGCGGCTCCAGCGCCATATATTGCCGGCCCAAGGGCGGTGTGGGAATGATCTTACACCAGCCGGCGACGGCCGGCTGGCGGAGAGTTGCACCCGGGGGCTGGCGCCACTCGGTAGTTAGATGTCGGCGCCGGCGCACGGCCGCTCGATCGCAGGCGCACCTGTTGCGGACATGGGTTCTGACAAGCGGTAGTGCGCGCACTTTCTAGGCTGGGCCCCATGTGGCCATTCCGCCGGAGCAGCGCCTTCGATGTTCGATCATCCCAGCCCTACTGGCTGCTGCGCGATGGCATGGGCGACGCCGGGCCGGCGTTGCCAGGTCCCCTGGACTGTGATGTCGCCATCGTCGGCGCCGGAATCACCGGCGCGCTGATTGCTGACGCGCTGGTGGCCACCGGTCTGCGCGTGCTGGTGCTGGATCAGCGGGAGCCCGCGCTGGGCAGCACGGCGGCCAGCACCGCGCTGTTGCAGTATGAAAATGACACGCACCTCACCGACCTTGCGCAGATGCTCGGTGCGGAGCGTGCCACTCTCGCGTATCGCGCCTGCGTCCGCAGTTTCACGTTGCTCGAGGAGCGGTTCCCGGAACTGCTGGCCGAGAGCGATTACCAGCGACGCGAGAGTGTCTACCTGGCGGCCGACGAGAAAGCCGTCGACGCGTTGCGGACGGAGGTCGCCGCGCGGCGCGCGATCGGAATTCACGTCGATTGGCTCGATGAAGCCGAGTTGCGCCGCCTTCACGGGTGCCGCAGGCCTTGTGCCATCGTGTCGCCACTGGCGGCCACGCTCGATCCCCTGCGGTTCACCCGCGGCGTGTTGTCTGCCTGTGTTCGCCACGGTGTCCGGGTGTATTCGCGTGCCAGGGTGGAACGGATCGAGGAGCTTGCTGACGCCTTGCTGTTGCACGTCGCGGGCGGAGCAAACGTGCGCGCGGGCCACGTCGTGGTGGCGGCGGGATACGAATCGATGCGCTTCGCGCCACCGGTGGCCGACATCGACAACACTTTCGCGCTGGTCACCGACCCACTGGCGGACACGCGACGCGCGGCAGCCCTGCCGCAGATCTGGGAAAGCGCGCGGCCCTATCTCTATTTGCGCGGCACGCGCGACGGCCGCGTGATGCTGGGTGGCGCCGATGTGCCCTTCAAGAATGCGATGACGCGCGAAGCGCTGCTGCCGCGGCAGGTGCGCAAGCTCGCCGCGGCCTACGAAGACCTGTTCGGCGAGAAGTTGCCGCCAATCGCACATGCCTGGGCAGGCAGTTTCGCCACCACACCAGACGGCCTGCCATTCATCGGCCGCGTTCCCGGCTGGAATCCGCGCCTGCAATTCGCGCTGTGTTACGGCGGGAACGGCATCACGTTTGCCGTGCATGCTGGCGACATCGTTCGCGCCGGTATCGAGGGACGGGAACATCCGCTCGAGCCGGTGTTCGGGTTCGGCAGGTCGGAAACCGTGCGCCGGGGCGAGCAGGGCGGTGCTGGAAAGCCGACCGCAGCCGTCGAAAGTTAGAGCGAGTAGTGAGGGATGAGCTAACGGAAGATTGCGCGTGGCGCGTCATGCGCACTACGCAGGAATGTTTTCGGGGCAGGAGATGCCGGCTTGCTGACGACGTGTCACGGGGCCGGGACACCGCATGGGCCACCGCTGGACATATTGACTCCAAATTTCCACGCGAAGATTGCAATGTCGTCATTGTCTCGTGGCCTCGCGCGGGACAATAATCACCCCAACACAAGACTTTGCCGCGATGGCGCGGGCTAACCATGTTCATAAATGACACCGGTAGACTCCCAGAGTCTGGCCGGGTTTGCGTAATGGGATTCCAGCCCCCCGGCCAGTCGGGGGAGCGCAAGTACTACAGCGTGCTGATCAACGCCGCGCGCGCGCAGGTGGAACCCATGGCCGAACCCCGCAATCCGCACCACGTGCTCGGCGTCGGTGCGCAGATCGAGGCCGTGAATGGGCCCGTGTTCGCGGCGTATTTCGCCGGCAACCGCGAGCGCTTCGATGTCTATCCTGACTACCGGCAGGCGTTATACGTGCTGGTGGACGGCGCCGTGTACGGCGTGCAGTCGGAGAAGATAGAGACCGACATCCAGCGCGGCTTCAGCACGCGAAAATTCACGCTGTCACGAGGCAATCGTCCACAGCGCAGCGTCGAATACCCGTGGCCCTGGTACCGCGAGCCGTTCACCTCGGGTGCGCCCGGCACTTCACGCAGCGACGATTTCCTGCGCGAGCTGTCGGCGATGGTGCGGGAGTTCCGGGGCGTGACCTGACAGGGATGGCCGCCCGATCAGTGTTCCGTCGTGCGGAGCAGCCTTTCCAGCTCGGCCTTCCAGAGTTTCGCGACCGTGTGTGAGCCATGTCCGCGCGTCTCAGGCCCGAACGGGATGGTGACGGCTTCGCCGCGCGGCACGCGCTTGATCTCTCGCTCGAGGATGCCGAGCTCGGGTGGGTTGATCAGGTCGTCGGCCGAATTCACCGCCACCAGGGGCGCGCGGATTTTCGAAAGCTGCGGGCCGGGGTCGTAATCGCGGGAGGCGCTCACCTGGTAGAGCAGGTCATTCGCGTCCAGGTTCTGCATGGCGCTGGACATGGACTGCTCCAGCACTTCGTCCGCTTTCGCGAAGGTGGGCATCTGGTCCTGGCGCAATGGCGGGTTGCTGCCCATGAAGAAGATGAGCGCGCTGGCCGTGCGCAAGGACGGAGGTTGTTTGTCGTAGTCGCCGCCGTTCCAGGCCGGGTCGTTGCGGATGGCGTCGATGAGCGTCTTGCGCCAGACGCGGTTGCGGCCGGAAATCTGTGTCGGCAGGCTGGCCAGCGGCAGCAGCGCGTCCATGAAATCCGGGTGACGCTCGCCCCAGACCCAGCTGTGCATTCCGCCCATGGACGTGCCCATCACCAGGCGCAGGTGATTCACGCCCAGTCCTTCGGTGAGCAGACGGTGCTGCGCGTCCACCATGTCGTTGTAACCGTACTCCGGAAATTTCGCCCTGAGCCCGTCACTGGGCTTCGACGACTTGCCGTGACCGATGCCGTCGGGCAGTACGATGAAGTACTTGCTAGCGTCGAGAGGCTGGCCCGCGCCAAACAGTTCGCCCGCGAACTCAGGACGTATGAACTGCGCGCCGCTGCCGCCGGTGCCATGGCCTATCCACACGGCATTGCGCACGATGCCCTTCCGGTCCTTCACCGGTTTGCCCAGCGTGCGGTAGTGGAGCTTGAGTTCGGAAAGCGTTTCGCCGCTGGCGAACTTGAAGTCGCGGATCACGAAGTCGCCCTCGACCGGCGCGGGATACTCCGCGGCGCCGACCAACACGGGCAGCAGCATCGCCAGCGCGAAAATGGAAAGCCGGTTCACGTGTCTGTTCACTTGCTGGCTCGCTTGTCTTCGGTCGAAGTGTCGAAATCGCTGGCATCGTGACGTTCACGCAGCTGCTCCGAAGGCGCGCCCGTCGTCTTGTTGACGATGCGGCCGCGCTTCACCGCCGGTCGGGAGCCGACCTCGGTTGCCCACCGCTGCAGATGCTCGTAGTCCTGCGTCTGCAGGAATTCGGCGGCGTTGTACACATCACCCAGCGCGACAGCGCCGTACCAGGGCCAGATGGCGATGTCGGCGACGGAATATTCATCGCCCGCGATGTAACGCCGCGTGGCTAACAACTTGTCCAGCAGGTCGAGCTGGCGCTTGGCTTCCATGGTGAAACGATCGATGGCGTATTCGATCTTCACGGGCGCGTACACATAGAAATGCCCGAACCCTCCGCCGAGGTAGGGCGCGCTGCCCATCTGCCAGAACAGCCAGCAAAGCGTTTCCGCGCGCTTCGCGGCATCGCGCGGCAGGAATGCGCCGAATTTCTCGGCCAGGTGCAGCAGGATGGCCCCCGACTCGAACACGCGCAGGGGTTCGGGGCCGCTGCGATCCAGCAGTGCGGGAATCTTCGAGTTGGGATTCACCGCCACGAACCCGCTGCCGAACTGGTCGCCTTCCTGGATGCGGATCAGCCAGGCGTCGTATTCGGCGCCGGCGTGTCCCAGCTCCAGCAGTTCTTCCAGCAGGATGGTGACCTTCTGACCATTCGGTGTGCCCTGCGAATACAGCTGCATCGGGTGCTTGCCCACGGGCAGCGTCTTCTCATGTGTCGCGCCGGACACCGGGCGATTGATGTTGGCGAAAGCGCCACCGCCGGGCTTGGTCCACTGCCAGACGCGTGGTGGAACGTAATCGGGCATGTCGTCTCCTGAATCCAGTCCTCAACCCTACCCGGTCGAGCGCCTGCCCGCGAGCGCGAGCCGCAGTCGTGGAGTTGACGCGCGCGCCGTGGAAGTGGATCGTTCACGGACAAGAATTACAAGGAGATCTCATGAGAGCGATCGGACTCCTGCTGCTGTCATTCGCATGCACTACTCATGCTGCTACGGCCGCTGCTCCCAGCGCCACCAAACGCGCCGCTGTCGCTTCGATCGACAAACACGCCGCGGCGCTGACCGACATCTCCGATCAGATCTGGGCTTTCGCCGAAACCGCCTTGCTCGAGACTCGCTCATCCACGCTGCTCGCGGATTTTGCGGAAAAGCAGGGTTTCACGGTGACGCGGAACCTCTCGGGCATGCCCACGGCGTTCGTCGCCTCGTACGGGAGCGGCAAGCCCGTCATCGGCATCATGGGCGAATACGACGCGCTGCCCGGCGTGTCGCAGAAGGCCATCGCCGAGAAGAGCCCGCTGGTGGAAGGCGGCGCCGGCCACGCTTGCGGCCACAACCTGTTTGGCGCCGCCAGTCTTGGCGCGGCGCTGGCGCTCAAGGAGCAGATCGCGGCGGGCAAACTCAAGGGGACCATCAGATTCTATGGAACGCCCGCCGAGGAAGCTGTCGGCGGCAAGACCTACATGGCGCGCGATGGCGTGTTCGACGATGTCGACGTCATGTTCGCCTGGCATCCGGGCGATGAGACCCAGGCCGACATGGTGTCCAGCCAGGCCATGGTCGACCTCATGATCAAGTTCAAGGGCAAGGCCGCGCATGCGGCCGGCGATCCGTGGAACGGGCGTAGCGCCGTGGATGGCGTCGAGGCGTTCACGCATGGCGTGAACCTCATGCGCGAACACATGAAGCTGAGCTCGCGCGTGCACTACGTCATCACCGATGGCGGTGACGTGCCCAACGTGGTGTCCGAGCACGCCGCGGTGTGGCTGTGGGCGCGTGACTGGAAGCGCAGCGAGGTCGAGTTGCTGCTGGCGCGGATCCGCAAGATCGCCGACGGCGCGGCGTTGATGACGGAGACGCAGGTCGACGTGCAGGTGCAGGCCGGCAGCTGGGAAATCCTCGTCAACGAAACCGGCGCGAAATTGCTGGACGCCAACTTGCGCTGGGTGGGCGCGCCGAAGTTCACCGCGGCGGAGCAGGATTTCGCGAAGAAGATTCAGCGCACGACCGACGTGCCGGAGAAGGGCATGGTCGACACCATCCATTCACTCGAGGGCCAGCCGCAGGAGGGTGGATCCACCGACGTGGGTGACGTCAGCTGGGTGGTGCCCACGCTGAACCTCACCGTGGCGACGGCGCCGAAAGATGCGCCCTGGCATGCCTGGCCCGTGGTGGCCACCGGCTTGCGTGCCGGCAGTGGATCTGCCGGCTGTTGGTTCGCCGCCGTGCCCGTCCTATACTCGTTCATGATGAAACAGGCACCGGAATCCCTCGCGCCGGGACGACACTCGCTCGATCGTCGTGCCTTCGTGCAGCTGGCGGCGACCTTCGGCCTGTCGCTGACCGTGCCGGGTCTCGCAGCGAAGGCGCCGGGCGCCAACCTGGCGGCGGATGAATGGACGCTCATCGGCGAGGTGTCGGATTTGATCATTCCCACTACCGACACCGGCGGTGCGATCGCGGCCGGCGTGCCGGCCTTCGTGAAAACAATGTTGTCAGGCTGGTTCAGCGCCGCGGAGCGCGAGAATTTCATTGCCGGCATGCGCGATTTTTCGTCTGGCGCGTTCAAGAGATACGGCAAGCAATTCGCGGCGCTGACCTCGAGCCAGAAGGATCAATACTTCGGTGAATTGCTCACGGCGGCAGAAGGAGGCGCGCCTGCACCGCGTACGCCCTTCGTGGTGCTGATGAAGCGCCTCACGATCTTCGGCTACTACACCAGCGAACTCGGGGCCACGACGGAGTTGCGTCAGCACATTTCAACGGCGCAGTACGAACCCGCGGCGGTGGTCAAACCGGGCGATCGCGCGGATTCCGGGCTTCCCGGCGCCATGTACTGGTTCAACGCGGGCTGACGCCATGTCCCAACACGATTTCGACGCCATTGTCGTGGGCTCCGGCGTTTCCGGAGGCTGGGCGGCCAAGGAACTCACCGAGAAAGGCCTGAAGGTGTTGCTGCTCGAACGGGGGCGTTCGATCACTCCCGCGGACTACCAGGGCGAACACAAACCGGCCTGGCAGTTTCCGTTTCGCCAGCTCGGCGATCGCAAGCGCTACGAGCGCGACTACCCGATCCAGAGCACCTGTTATGCCTTCGGCGAGCCGACCGAGCAGTTCTGGATCAAGGACTCCGAACATCCCTACGGACAGGATCCCGCGCGTCCGTTTCGCTGGATCCGCGGTAATCATCTGGGCGGCAAGTCGCTCATGTGGGGACGCACCTCGCCTCGCTGGGGCCCCGCCACATTCGAAGAGAACAAGCGGGATGGCCATGGCGTCGACTGGCCGATTCGCTACGACGACCTTCGACCCTGGTATGACCATGTCGAAGAGTTCATCGGGGTGTCCGGGCAGACCGAGTACGACTCGCCGTTCGCGCCCGTCGGCCGCTTCCAGCCCGGCATGGCGATGAATGCCTGCGAGAGTTTCGTCGCGGAGAGCATTCGCAAGAAATTCCCGGACCGTCGTCTGACCATCGCGCCGACCGCAGTCCTCACCAGGCCGCTTCATGGTCGCGCGCCCTGTCATTTCTGCGGGCCGTGCGAGAGGGGCTGCTCCACCGGCTCGTATTTCAGCTCGATCAGTTCGACGCTGCCTGCCGCGAAGGCTACCGGCAATCTCACCATCGTCACCGACAGCGTGGTGGCCGGGCTCGACTACGACCCGAAGGCACGCAAGGTCGCCGGCGTTCGCGTCATCGATCAGAACACCCGAGTCGGCAAGCGCTACAGCGCGCGAGTCGTGTTCCTCAACGCGTCCACGCTGGGCTCGACGCAGATCCTGCTGAATTCAACCAGCGAAAGTTTCCCCAATGGCATCGGCAATCGCAGCGGGGTGCTGGGCCACTACCTGATGGATCACCCTTATCTCACGGTGAGTGGCGTGATCCCGGGATTGTTAGACAAGTTCACCGTGGGCAACCGGCCGGCAGGGGTGTGGATGCCGCGCTTTCACAACGTCGAGCGGCAGACCGCGCCGTTCCTGCGCGGGTTCAGTTACGAGGGCAGCGCATCGCGCGCCAATTGGACGGATGGAGTCTCGATGCCCGGCTACGGCGCGGCGCTCAAGCAACGCCTGCGCGAATACGGACCGTGGACATTCGCGTTCTATGGCTTTCTCGAA
>JAQSWD010000139.1 GCA_029266835.1 Steroidobacteraceae bacterium | reverse complement strand
CGCCGACTGCGCTAACTACCTATGTTCCACGTGGATCGCGCGGGTTCACAATCCGCGGGCGCTTGACGTAATGAGGGCGTCAGGCGAAGCGCTCGCCAAACGCGCTGGGATGCGGTCACGCCTAACAACTAACATAAGAGACGGGGTTCAAATAATTGCCGCGCTCCCGAGACGCGCATCACACTCGCCGGCTCAACAATGCCGCGTTGCCGCCGAAAACCTTTTCAGGGTGCGGACGCAGATGTTCCGCACCAATGTCTCGCTGGCGGCAGTTTCGCGGGTTCGTGCATACCGACCGACGGTACTCCTCTCTCGCAAGTGCTCGTGTACTGCCGCCGGCCCCTATCAGAGAAGCGAAGGGCCGGATGAAAACTAGAATGTTAGGGGTGTTGGCCTCGATGAGCCTGGTGGCCTGCGGTGGTGGCGGCGGTGGATCCGCATCGCCAGAGTCCTCGTCTCCGCAGAACGCCTCACCGCCCTCCGCGCCGGTTGCCGCACCGCCTGCGCCTTCCACCACCGTCGCCGACCTGGCCCTGGCCGCTCGTCTCTACAAGGGCGATGAGCGCACGCCTGCCGGCTTCGATGTGGAAGTCCGCCCGGCCAGCGTGATGGGCACGCTTTCCACGCGCCATCTGAAGAACACGGATTTCGCCACGGGCCCGCTGGCGGCGAGCCCCACCTACGAGGTGTGCACCAACGACATGGCGCAGGCCATCGAGTGGTCCGAGAGTCTCGCCACCTGGTCGGGCCAGTATTCCGATCTTGCCGACGTGCGCACTGATGACCGCATGTTCGAAGTGATCCGCGTGCCGCGCGCCGACGCCACCGCGATGCTGCGCCACCGCGTTTTCAAGTGCGATTACCTGGATCGTTCGGGCAGCGACCTGCACGTCGAGTCTGGCGCGGCGGGTGAGATGAATCAGAGGCCGCTCACCGCCGTCGAGCTCGAGGCGCTGTCGGAGTACCTGTGGCAGTTCACGCTGTTCAACAACTCCGAATACGCAGTGGAGAGCAGCTCGAGCGCCGTGACCGGGAATCAGATCGTGCACACCATCCGCGTCGGGCAACTGGTGCGTGGGGCCAATGGCGCCTGCGACACGGTGCAGATAAGCGATTGGGCGCACTCCATGAGCACCGTGGACGGCGCGCTCTCGCGCTCGCTCACGGACGTGCGTTCCTACAAGGTCCGGAATTCGGGCAACGTCGCCGAGACCTGCTCGGGCTGATTCCCGCACCCAACTTTACATCGCGCGAACTCAGCCACCGGACGTGGCATCGAGCTGCGCGCGCAATTCCGCCGGTAGTTTGAGACGTGACGCCAGGGCATCGAGGTAGGCGCGCTCGGCCGGCACATCCGGGTCGATTGCGAGGCGCGACGCCAGGTAGACCTCGGCGCCCTGCTCGGGCGTGGCCACCGCGTTCGCGATGGAGGCCATGTCCACGGGCTGCGCGAGCAGGTCGAAAACATAGGCCTTTGCTTCACCATCGAGCCCCAACCGTTCGACTTCGCCGAACAACCGCTGCTGTTCCGTGGCATCGATGTGACCATCGGCCTTGGCGGCGCCCACCATGGCGCGGATCAACACCAGCTGGAAGGAACCGCCATCGGCGGCCGGCTGCGAATGCGGAAGCGCATCGGGCGTCAAACCCGCGAACTGCTCCGGCGTGAGCGACACGGGTCCGGTAGATTTCTTTTGCTGGTAGTTCTGGTAAGCCTTCAGCGCCAGCGCACCAAGCGCCGCGGCACCGCCATAGCCAACCACGCCGCCCACCATCTTGCGGGCACCTTTACCACCGAGCAGCAGGCCTAACAGGCTGCCCGCGGCGGCACCGCGCACGAACCCACCGCTGCCGCTGTACTGGTCGAGCCGGCCTTTCACCGACTGGCCGGCGTTGCGCGCGCTGTCGGCGGCAGAGCTGCCGAGAACCTGGTCGAGAAGCGCCTTCGGATCGAACATGATCACCTCGGTTGGAGTGGCTCGGAAAAAAATCAGCAAAAAAAAGTCGCCGCGCAGTAGACCTGCGCGGCGACCGCCGGTTCCGCACTGGCTGTGTTTGTTACTCGCCCTGGGCGAGCTTGCGCACGTAGGCCTTGAACGGCCCCGCGAGCTCGGGATGCTTTAGCGCGTATTCCACGTTGGCCTGCAGGTAGCCCAGCTTGCTGCCGCAGTCGAAGCGCTTGCCTTCGAACCGGTAGGCGTAGACCGGCTCGTCGCCCATGAGACGAGCGATGCCATCGGTGAGCTGGATTTCACCGCCCGCGCCCTCGCCGATCTTTTCGAGGTGATCGAATACGCGCGGCGTGAGCAGGTAGCGGCCCACCACCGCGAGGTTGGACGGAGCCTTGTCCGGCTTGGGCTTCTCGACGATGGTTTCGACGCGCAGCAGGTCGCCATGTTTTGCGCCGGTTTTCACGATGCCGTATTTGTCGGTCTGCGAGTGCGGCACCGTCTGCACGGCGATGACGCTGCCATCGTCGAATCGATCGGCCATCTGCTTGAGACAGGACGTCTCGGCGTCGATGAGGTCATCTGCCAGGTGCACGAAGAATGGCGCGTCACCGACGGCGGGCTTGGCACACAACACCGCATGGCCCAGACCCAGCGGCGCCGGCTGGCGGATGTAAATGCAGGACGCATAGGACGGCAGCACGCTGCGCAAAGTCTTCAGCAGGTCGCTCTTGCCCTGCTTGAGCAGCAAATTTTCCAGTTCACCGTCGGTATCGAAATGATCTTCGATGGCGCGCTTGGACGAACCCGTGATGAACACCAGGCGGCGTGCGCCCGCTTCCAGAGCCTCTTCCACCGCATACTGAATGAGTGGTTTGTCGACGATGGGCAGCATTTCCTTGGGGCTGGCCTTGGTGGCCGGCAGGAACCGGGTTCCACGGCCCGCGACCGGGAATACGGCCACGTCGATACGGGTCTTCTTGGCATGCTTCTGGGCATTCTTCTGGGCAGCCATGGGGGCTCCGGCAATCTGGGGGCCGGAAACATACCATGCCCCCATTGCCCTGCCGCAGCCCCCGGGTTCCGACGGCGCGATAGTTTGCGGGACTTCACACCGCACCCGGCCGTCGGAACCTTCCTATGCGGCGGGCTTGGCCGGCTTGGCGGGTGCCGGATTGGATGGAGCCGCCGAAGCCTTGTCAGGCGCGGCGGCCTTGTCATTGCCCTTGTCACTCCCCAGGCGGATGTCGCCGCGGTTCCTGTCGATGAGCTTCTGCGAAATGCCCTCGACCATGGCGAGCTGGTCCGCGGTCTTGAAAGGACCATTCTTTTCGCGGTAGCTGACGATGGCCTTGGCCTTCGCGGGACCGATGCCATTGAGCGCCTTGGCGAGCGCACTGGCATCGGCGGTGTTGATGTTGACCGGTTCGGCGGACACCACCAGTGGCGCCATGAGCAACAGCGCGACCAGCGTGGACGAGAAATGTTTGAGTGACATGAGGCCTCCTTGCCTGTTTGCCCGGCGGCGCCGGGGTGAAGGAAGGCTAACAACCCGGCGACCGACAGGGCAGCCGGAAATCTGGTGAATCGAAGCGGAAAATCAGGTGCGAGCGTTTGCGCTGCTTATCTCAAGTGCGCGCATTCGCGCGCAACGAATCCCAATTCCGGCAGCTGGGGCAACGCCAGTGCCAGGTCAGGCTGGCCACGCCGCATTCCTCGCATCGGAAGCGTGCGGGCTCAGGAAGCGGAGCTTCCTCCGCCGGGGGCGAGGAGCGCAGTTTTTCGGCGAGCTCTTCGGCCTTGCCCGGCAATGCGTCGCGGGCTTCGCGCTCGAAAGCCAGCTGGATTCCACGGGATACGCGCAAGGCTTCCGCGTAGGACTCCACGGCCTTGTCCGTTTCACCGGCGGCCACCGAGATACGCGCCGCCAATATGGACGCGCGCGTCAAGGTCGGCGCATGAGCGCGCGCCGCCGCGACTTGGGCGCGTGCTTCTGTCAGATCGCGCGCCGCGAGCGCGGCTTCACCGAGTTCGCAACAGTAGTGAGCAGCCACCACCGCGCGCTCGAGCTGTTTTTCCGGCGGCAGTTCCCGCCACAGTTCGAGAGCGGCGCGCCATTCGCTTTGCTGCTCGTACACCCAGGCCAGGCGCTCGAGCACCGCGGGCCGATACTGTTCCGAACCCATCAGGCTGCGCAGCTTTTCCTCGGCCCGATCCATGAGCCCCGCGCTCTGGTAGTCCAGGCCCAGCGCAAACGTGGCCTGCTCGCGCACCGCCGCCTCGCGATGCTGCGTGAGCTCGGTGTGGATGGCGATGGCGCGATCCACTTCGCCGCGGCGGCGCATGAGGCTGCCCAGCGCGAACTGGATGTCCGCCTCGTGTGATTTGTCCGCGAGCCGCGTGAACACTTCGGTGGCGCGGTCGTAGCGATCGTTCACCAGGTGATCGAGGCCGGTGAAGTACTCGATATCACGGCGGACGCGGCGACCCCGAGCCGTGCGACGGCCCAGCGCGAACGCGGCCGCGCCGACCACGATGAAACACAGCAGCAGAACTTCGGGACCAATGCCACGCAATCGCATGGGCGGAACCTATCAGATTCAGGTTCTGCGAGCGCTTCGCGCCAGCGACCAGTCGCGCCAGTAATTCGGGTAAGTCTTGGCCACGCAGCCCGGATCGAGTATCCGGAGGCCCGGCAGCCGCGAACCCAGCACGCCGAACGACATGGCGATACGGTGGTCGTGATAGGTCTCGATGTCCACGACGGGTGGTATCGAGTTGGCTGGCCGGACGTTCGTCGAAAGCGGATCGATCACCATGTAGTCCGGCCCCTCTTCCACGGTCACGCCCAGTTTGCGCAGCTCGCGCGTGGGGGCGGCGATGCGATCGCACTCCTTCACGCGCAGCGTCGCGAGGCCGGTGATGCGCGTGGGCCGGCGCAGGAACGGCGCGATCATCATGAGGGTCGGCGCCACGTCGGGCATGCTGGTCATGTCCACGGGCGAATCGAAGGACGCGGAGAGATCGCGCGGGCCTTCGATCACGGTGCGGGCGGTGGTGCGCTCGACGCGCGCACCCAGCTCCTCGCACAACGAGAAGAAGCCGTAGTCGCCCTGTCGCGTGCCGCAACCCAGGTTGCTCAGCGTGATGCGGGCGCCATGCAACACGGCCAGCGCCGCGAAGTATGAAGCCGCGGATGCGTCACCTTCGACGTCGATGGTTCCCGCGCGATACGCCTGCTGGGCGACCACCAGTTTCTGGTAGCGCTGGTTATCGACATGCACGCCGAACTTGGCCATTTCATCGAGCGTGAGGTCGAGATATGGCTTGCTGGTGAGCTCGCCCTGCACTTCGATGGTCAGCCCGCCCTCGGTCAGCGGCGCGATGATCAGCAGGCTGGTGAGGTATTGGCTGGAGATGGCGCCGGACACCTTCACCGGGCCTTTCAGACGAGCACCGCGCACGGTGGTTGGCAGGTATCCGCCGTTGGTGGCCTGGATATTCGCGCCCAGGCTGGTGAGCGCATCCACCAGGTCCTTGTTAGGGCGCTTCTGCATGGAGATATGCCCGTCGACCACGGTCTCATCCGCGCGCAACGCGGCGAAGGCCAGCATCAGCCGCGCGGTGACCGCGCTCTGGCCCACATCCAGCTCGACGCGGCCCGGCTCGAAATTGCCGCCGCGGCCTTCGACACGTACCTCGCCTTCACGCGAATCGTCCACGGCGAGCCCCAGCCGGCGCAGGCAATCTTTCATTCGCCAGTAGTCGTCGGCCTCACCGGGGTAACGAATGGTGCTGGCGCCGTCGGCCAGCGCGGCGATGGCGCAGTCGCGCAGGGTCAGCGATTTGCTGCCGGGCAGCGGCGTCTCGAAATCGAATGCGCCAGGGAGCCAGGGTTCGAGATCGAGGAATGTCGGGTAGTTCGGGTTCGCGCTCATGTGAAAAGGCCGCGGAAATGTCGCCATTTCCGCGGCCAGCATTTCAAACGATGTCTTCAATCCCGGATGGGCCGGTCCGCGCCGTCGTTGACACGCTCGCGCAGGTCCTTGCCGGGCTTGAAGTGCGGAACGTACTTGCCCGAGAGCGCGACGGCCTCACCCGTCTTGGGATTACGGCCCTGCCGCGGGGGCCGGAAGTGCAGCGAGAACGAGCCGAAGCCGCGTATCTCGATGCGATCTCCCGCCGACAAAGCATCGCTCATGATCTCGAGGATCTGCTTGAGCGCGAGCTCCACATCCTTGGCTGGCAGGTGTTTCTGTTTCGCCGTGATGATCTCTATGAGCTCGGACTTCGTCATGGGGCCGTTTTCCTTTTTTGGTCTTCCGTCTTAGCGGTCGCCGATCTGCTCTTTCAGCAGGTCGCCCAGGCTGGTGCCCGACGAAGGCTGTTCGGAGCGGTAGTTGGACACCGCCTCGTTCTCTTCGTGGATTTCCTTGGCCTTGATCGACAACGCAATGGTGCGGGTCTTGCGATCGACACCCGTGAACCGGGCTTCGATCTCCTGGCCGACCTTGAGCACGGTGCGCGCGTCTTCCACGCGGTCGCGGCTCAGATCGCTGGCGCGCAACTGGCCTTCGATGCCGTTGCCAAGGTCGATGATCGCGGCGCGCGCATCGACTTCCTTCACGACGCCCTTGACCACGGTGCCCTTCGGATTCGTGGCGATGTACTCGCTGAACGGATCCTGCGCGAGCTGCTTGATACCCAGCGAGATGCGTTCACGCTCGGGGTCGATCGACAGCACCATGGCCTCGACCTGCTGGCCCTTCTGGTAGTTGCGCACGGCTTCTTCGCCGGCCACGTCCCAGGAAAGGTCCGACAGGTGCACGAGACCGTCGATGTTGCCGGCGAGACCGATGAACACGCCGAAGTCGGTGATCGACTTGATCTGGCCCGACACCTTGTCGCCACGGTTGAAGTTCTCGGCGAACTCCTTCCACGGGTTCTGCTTGCACTGCTTGAGGCCGAGCGAAATGCGACGACGCTCTTCATCCACGTCGAGCACCATGACTTCGACTTCCTGGCCCGAGTGCACGACCTTGGCCGGGTTGACGTTCTACGCTCTTCATCCACGTCGAGCACCATGACTTCGACTTCCTGGCCCGAGTGCACGACCTTGGCCGGGTTGACGTTCTTGTTGGTCCAGTCCATTTCGGAGACGTGGACCAGGCCTTCGACGCCGTCCTCGATCTCCACGAACGCGCCGTAGTCGGCGATGTTCGTGACCTTGCCGAAAACACGAGTATTCGGAGGATAACGGCGGGCGATGTTCTCCCACGGATCCGCGCCCAGCTGCTTGAGGCCCAGCGAAACGCGTGAGCGCTCGCGGTCGAACTTGAGGATGCGGACGTCGATTTCGTCGCCGACTTTCACCACTTCCGACGGATGCTTGACGCGCTTCCACGCCATGTCGGTGATGTGCAGCAGGCCGTCGATGCCACCGAGGTCCACGAACGCGCCGTAG
>JAQSWD010000138.1 GCA_029266835.1 Steroidobacteraceae bacterium | reverse complement strand
AACAACTCCGTGTCGTTGAACCGCATCGCCTCGCCGTCCAACTGGTACAACCGTGCATTCCCGCTGGAGCAGCTCTCGCTGCAATTGTTCTCCAACTGGACGGACAATTTCTCCACCGAGTTCAAGATGGGCCGCAAGGAAGTGACCGGCATCCAGGCGTCGCTGCAGGGCACGGATTTCGCGGAGATGCAGATCCGCACCTCGCAGGGCGGCACGGTGTTCATCGGCCCGGACCAGTTCCGTCACGCCAACGAGCTCGCGAACGATCTTGACCAGTTCAAGCTGAGCGGCGACTACCGCTGGAACAATCACACCTTCAGCGCCGGAGTGGAGCTCGAGAAGCTGGACGTCTTCAACCTGTTCGTGTCGAACAGCGAAGGCCAGTACATCTTCAATCAAACCGACGCGCTCAACCCGCGCGCCGCCATCGACGCCTTCCGCGCGCGCAATGCGGTGTCGTTCACCTATCAGAACGCCATCAGCAATAACGCCGACGATGCCGCGGCGGCGTTCAAGTTCGACACCTGGAGCTTCTTCGTCCAGGACCGCTGGCAGATCACTCCCGCGCTGAGCCTCGTGGGAGGCGTGCGCCTCGACACTTTCAAGTCGGATAGCGTGGTGCCACTCAACCAGAACTTCGTCAACCGCTATGGCTTCAGCAACCAGGAAACCTACGACGGTCGCGACCTGATCTCGCCACGCGTCGGCCTGACCTGGGAAATCGACGACCGCACCACGCTGACCGGTGGTGTGGGCCTGTTCGGCGGCGGGTCGCCCAACGTGTGGCTATCCAACAGCTACAGCAACACCGGCGTCGCCACCTCGCAGATCACGGTGAATGCCATGTCGCCCGGAGCTCTGCAGACCGCGGTGCTCACCAACGTCGACGGTTTCGACATCCCCGTGGAAGCGCAGAACCTGCTGGTCGCGGGCGACGGCCCGGTGAATGCCCTCGATCCGGATTTCAAGATTCCCTCGTCCTGGCGCTACAACCTGGGTGTGAACCGCAGTTTCGACTTCGGCCCGATGGGCGACGACTGGCGCATCGGCGTGGACTTCATGTACACCAAGGTGCGTGACGCCGTGGTGTGGCGCGACCTGCGCCTGGTCGCCACCGGCACCGCGCCCGATGGCCGTCCTATCTACTCGCTGCGCACCGGCGACACCACGCGCCCGACTGCCACCAACGACCTGCTGCTGACCAACACCAAGGAAGGCTCTGGCATGGTATCGACGCTGGACATCAGCAAGAGCTGGCGCACGGGGGCGGGCCAGTTCGACCTGTACTTCGGCTACGCGCACCAGGACATCGAGGATGTGAATGCCGGTACCAGCTCCACGGCGCTGTCCAACTGGGACAACCTGGCTGTCACGGACGTCAACGACCCCGGGCTGTCTACCTCGAACTACGAGATCAAGCATCGCTTCCCGCTGTCGTTCACCTGGCGCAAGTCGTTCTTCGGTGACCACGACACGGCCGTGGGCCTGTTCGCCGAGCGCCGCTCGGGCCGGCCGTTCAGCTACACCTTCGGTGGCAGTTCCTCGGTGTTCGGTGATCCCCGCCAGGGATCGCGCCAGCGCCAGCTGTTCTACGTGCCCAACGATGCCAGCGAAATCAACCTGGCCGGCGGCCTGACCTGGGAAGCGCTCGATGCCTTCATCGAAGGCTCCGCGCTCGACAAGTACCGTGGCCAGATCGCACCGCGCAACGCGTTCAGCAGCCCGTGGTACACGGTCGCCGATCTGCGCCTGTCGCAGGAACTGCCGGCGTTCTTCAAGGATGCCAAGGGCATCATTTCGCTGGACATCGAGAACTTCGCCAACCTGATCAACAGTGACTGGGGCCGCCTGAGCCAGGTGAGTTTCCCGTACGTTTCGCCCGTGGTGCAGGTCAACGGCATCACCGACGGCAAGTACACCTACGCGCCGGTGTCCGGACAGACCGGTCCGCGCACGGTGGTCAACTCGATCTCCGCGCTGCCCTCGGTCTGGCGCATCCAGCTGGGAATCAAGTTCCAGTTCTGATGCGAGGGCTGTTCGCGGCCTCGTTCGCCTTCGCCGGCGCGCTCGCGCCGGCGGAGGCGGCAGCCCCGAACAACGACCAGCCCGCGGTGGTGCGTATCGCCACCTTCAACAGCAGCCTGAATCGCTCCACGGCGGGCGAACTGCTTCGCGATCTATCCACTCCCGATGCCGCGCAACCACGCGCGGTGGCGGAAATCATCCAGCGTGTGCGCCCGGACATACTGCTACTGCAGGAGTTCGACTACGACGCCGCTGGCGCCTCGCTCGCGGCATTCCGGACCAACTATCTCGAGCGCGCGCAGGGCGGCGCGCAGCCGCTTCACTTCGAGTATTCGTTCGTCGCGGAATCGAACACTGGCCAACCCTCAGGCCTGGACCTCAATAACGATGGCAAGGTGGAAGGCGGCCAGGATGCGCTGGGCTTCGGCGAATTCCCGGGGCAATACGCCATGGTGTTGCTGTCACGTTTTCCCATCGACGCGAAGAATGCGCGCACCTTTCGCAGGTTCCTCTGGAAAGACATGCCCGGCGCGAAGCTGCCGGACGACAGCGCCACGGCCGCGCCCGCCGACTGGTATGCGCCGGAAGAACTGGCGGTGCTGCCGCTGTCGTCCAAGAGTCATTGGGATGTGCCCGTGCGCATCGGCAAACTCACGCTCCACGTGTTGGCCAGCCACCCCACTCCACCGGCCTTCGACGGTCCCGAGGATCGCAACGGACTGCGCAATCACGACGAGATCCGGTTCTGGACGGATTACCTCTCGGCCGGCCGCGGCGGGCGCACCTACATCAAGGATGACCGGGGGCGCAGGGGCGGTTTCACGGGCCTGACCTTCGTGATCATGGGCGACCAGAACTCGGACCCGGTCGATGGCGCCAGCATCCATCAAGCCATCGATGCGCTGATGCGGCATCCCCGCGTCGACGCAAGCTTCACGCCGGCCAGCGAGGGCGCCGCGGAGGCCGGCGCCGCGCAGGGCGGCGTCAATGCCGAACACAAGGGCGCCGCGCGTTTCGATACGGCGGATTTCAGCGACCGCGCCGCCGGCAACTTGCGCGTGGACTATCTACTGCCTTCGAAGCGGCTCACCGTCTGCCGGGGCGGAGTGTACTGGCCCCGGCAGGACGAGCCCGAGGCGCGACTGGTCTGGGGCGACCGCCCGCCGCCCAGCTCCGATCACCGACTGGTGTGGATGGACGTCACTTCAGACCCAGCTCGATGCCCACGGGGCAGTGATCCGACAGCCAGCGCACCTGCGCGTCCTGGTCATTGAACACCACGCGCACGAAGGACTTCTTGATGATCGACTTCGCGAGATCCCGGCCCAGCAGGATGGTGTCGATGTATTCCCGGTACTCGCTGCCCGTGGTGCAGGGAGTGAACTTCTCCTTGCGCGTGACATCGGTGAGTTTCGACGCGGCAGGTTCGCCATCGTCGATCTCGGCGAAGAAATTCACCTGTTTGCCCTCGGCGTCACGTGCGGGCCCCTTTTCGATGCTGAAGCGGCGGTTGAAATCGCCGAGCACGCCGAAGCGACGCCCCGCATTCGCTTCGCCCTCTATCCACTGCTCCAGCGGCGCCACCTGGCGGGAAAGCAGGTCGCAGTTGCGTCCCGGCGCCGACATTGGCCCCGCGGGGCACCCCGATTTCAGGTGCACCGACATCAGGCGGAATTCGTTGACCGTGCCCGGGAAGAAAGTGGCCACTACCCCGCGGCGCACGGCATTGCCCACGGACAACGCTTCGTATTCGGGCTCGCAATTGAAAGGCAGCCCGCGACGGATCGCGAAGCCGTTCTTCTGCGTGTGGCCGCGCGTGCTGAAACAGAAATCGTAGCCGGGGAATACCTGCTCCGCGGCATCCGGGCCATCCACTTCCTGCAGCGCGACGATGTCACCGCGCAGTTCGGTGGCGTAGCGGCGCAGCGACTCGTAATCGGCGGGCGAACGCGGTTCCTTCTTCGTGATCGCGCAAGGCAGCGTGCGGTCGTCACCGCCCACCAGGCCGCCATTCTCAGCACAGTTGGCGCGCAGAGCGAGATGCGTCTGCGGCGTCATCAGGTATTCGACGTTCCAGCTGGCGATGCGCACTTTTTTTGCATCGCCACGCCACGGCCCGCCGCCGGGCAGCTCGAGCACGGGTGGCTCGGTACGCAACGCCGCGAAGCGCTTTTCGTCGGTATCGAATGCATTGGTCCACGATCCGTAGATGGGGTTCGGCAGCACGAACCAGTTGACGCCGAAACGCCAGTCGAGGCGCGCGCGATCGCCCGCGAACGTGCGCGTGTCGACGAAATCACCGAGGTCGTCGCCCACCATGGCGATGATGCGGTAGCTGGCGGCGATGTAGGCGCGGCGCTGGGACTTGGAGGCCCACTCGGGCTTCTCGCCACGCAGCAGCATCCTGTCCGGCTCGGGCCTTGGATCGATGCCCAGCATGACCAGGTTGCGCATGCTGGCGGTCTTCGCCGGGCATGGGTCGCTGGGCGTAGCTGGCGGCACCGTGCAATCACGGTTGGAAACGTAGAACACCGTGTGACCGACGCTGCGGGCCGCGGCGATGAACTCGCGCGCGCCCGGGACCGCTTCCGCCTGCCCCAACGCCACCCACTCACCCCAGGTCTTGGTCGAGTAGTTCGTCCGCTCGCGGATCAGGCGCGCCTGATAGACCGTGTTGTCGAGCACGGTCTCGTCGAGATCGAGCACCACGGCGGTGGGCAGTCGGGCCAGCTGCTCGGCGGGAACATCGAGCTGCTCCAGAGCGGCGGTGCCCGGCGCCGGGTTCGCCACACGCTCGGTAGCCAGGCGATAGACCTGTTCCGTGCCCGCCCGGTACTCGGGCGAAGTCTGCATCCACAGCGTGGCATTGAGCTGCTCGCGCGCGATTTCCTGCGCATTGGCGACGCCGAAGCAAAGGCAGGTGGCCGTCCACATCCATCGTGATCGCATGGCTACTCCGAAAGTATTTGCGGAGTATTTCAGATTGACGCGAGGATGGGTGCAGGAGATAGGCGGGAAGATGGACGGGCCAAGTCGCCGCCCCTGCCCGAGGGATCAAAGCGGGCTGTCTCGACCGCCGGCCGGCGCTCAGCCGGTATCGGCCAGCGAGTTCGCGCTCCAGTCATTGACTTCCAGCAGGTCGAGCGGATCGACCCGCAGGTATCGCGTCGCATCCGCCGCCGCGCAGGGCTTGGCGAACAGGAAACCCTGCGCGAGCTGGCAACCCATGGAACGAAGGATGTCGAGCTGCTGCCAGGTCTCGATGCCTTCGGCCACCACCTGGATATTGAGGCTGCGCGCCATGGCGACGACGGCGCTGACGATGGCGTGATCCGATGGGTCCGTGGCGATGTCGCGCACGAAGCTGCGGTCGATCTTGAGCGAGTCCACGCGCCAGCGCTTTAGATAGGACAAGGACGAATAGCCCGTGCCGAAGTCATCGATGGCGATCTTGACGCCCAGGTCGCGCAGCGAAGCCAGTGCGTCTTCGCGGAACTCACCCGTGCGCGTTTCGAACAGCGAGCCCTCGGTCAGTTCCAGCGCGATGAGTTGCGGCCCGATGCGATTGCGCTGCATCGCCTGCTGGATCAGCTCGCGCAGCTTGGTGCGCTCCAGCTGCACGGCGGACACGTTCATCGACACGGGCACCAGGTGCGCGCCCTGCTCACGCCACTGCGTGATGTCGCGGCCGATGCGGTCCAGCACGAACTGGCCGATGGGAATGATGAGCCCGGTTTCCTCGGCCACTTCGATGAAACGCTCGGGCGACACGAAGCCCTGGGTGGGATGACGCCAGCGCAGCAGCGCTTCCAGCCCGGCGACGCGCCGTGAGTTGATGTCGATGATGGGCTGGTAATGGACGTCGAACTGGTTGAGCTTGAGCCCGGCGCGCAGGGACGACTCGATGGCCACGCGTTCCTTCAGCGTGCGATCCATTTGCGGCGAGAACACCTGGAATCCGTTTCGCCCCAGGTCCTTGGCCTGGTACATGGCCGTGTCGGAATGCTTGAGCAGTTCGCCCATCGATGCGCCATCGCGCGGATAGAGGCTGACACCGATGCTCACGGTGACCACCAGCGCGCGCGAATCCACCATCACGGGCGCGCTCAGAACTTCGTTGATGCGCGTGGCGGCAATCGCCACTTCATCGGGGGCGTGGACCTTGTTCAGCACCACGACGAATTCGTCGCCTCCCATGCGGACGACAATATCGGCGGGGCGCACGGCCGCGCGCACGCGCCTGGCGATTTCCTGCAGCAGCTTGTCGCCGACTTCGTGGCCACGCGAGTCGTTGATGTGCTTGAAGCGGTCGAGATCGAGGAACAGCACCGCGAGCATGGCGCCGGACTCCTGCGCGCGAGCGATGGCTTCGGGCAGGTGCGCCTGCAGGAAGAGCCGGTTGGGCAAACCCGTGAGCGTGTCGTGGTTGGCGAGCTTGTCCAGACGCTGCTGGTTGGCAAGCAATTGTGTCTGGGCTTTTTTTCGCTCCGACAGATCGCGCATCAGGTAGGACACCAGCCGCCGGTCGCTGGACTCGACGGGCACGCAGCTCACTTCGACGTCCATCTGCCGGCCGTCCTTGAGCCACTGCACGAGCTCGATGCCGCGCGAGGGCTCGACGCGTGCGAGCGTGGCGATGACCGGGTCCTGCGAATCGTTGGGCCCGCGCAGCACGGACAGGACCGAGCGTCCGCGGAGCTCGTCCAGCGTGAACCCCAGCTGCTGCTGCACGGCCGGGTTCGCATCGACGATTTCGCCGGTGCGCGCGTCGGCGATCAGCAGACCGTCCTGCGCCTGTTCGATGATGGCGCGGTAGCGCGATTCCAGCGAGAGTCGGTCGGCGTTGAGCCGGCGCGAACGCGCGAGCAGCAGCATGGCGACGATGGTGAACCCCACCACCAGCGAGCCGAGCAGGATGGTCTGCAGCAACGTGGTACGCGTGGCCTGCGCGAAGGCGCTGCGCGGGATCTCGAGCTGCACCAGCCAGATTGGCGTACCGAGATGGTCGCGCAGGATCAGGTAACCGTTGAGATGGCCGCGGCCGGAGACGCGAGTCAGCAGGTTGGCGGTGAGTGGTGAGCTGCGCACCCATTCGCGCACATCGTCGGGCAGCCCGGCGCG
>JAQSWD010000218.1 GCA_029266835.1 Steroidobacteraceae bacterium | reverse complement strand
CGCGGGGGTATCCATCGACGGCAGCATCATCGCCATCGACACCAAGTCGAACACCCGGCTGTACGGCAAGAAGGCGCCGGCCACGGATATCATTGCGGGCCACATACACACTGAAGCGGCCGAGGCCAAGCGCTTCCAGCGCGCCATCCTGGCCAGCACCGCCAGCGCGGCGCCCGCGCCGGGCTCGGCGATCAGCAACGCCACCACCACTCCGGCGGAAACCCCGCCCGCGGGCGAGGCGCCGCAGGCGTCGGGCATGCAGACGTATCCGCTCGAGGACAAGCAGCCGGGTGCGGAGCCGCCACGGTAGCGGCTCGCTTGCGGCGTTGCCCACGTTGTTGGCCCGGGGCGATGTGACGCAGTCCGTGCCCCCTATCCGCTGGTTGGCCTCATACTGCGTCGCGTGACCCTGCACCGCTCACAACTTCGCTGGATCCTCGCGCCCCTCTGTCTGTCGCTGCTGCTGCTGCGTGTCAGCGGCGTTCATTTGCACCTGTGCCTCGATGGCGCGGAACCGCCGGTCAGTTATCACCTGGTCGACTCGGGCATTCACCACCAGGACGAACATGGCGCCGGCGAAACGCACCTGCTGCTCTGCTCGCTGGCGCTGCTGTGGCTCCTGCTCCCGCCCGCGCGCCAGCCCCGCCTGTCGCCGCTCCAATCGCTTCTCCCGCGCAGCCGTTTCCATTGGCTGCGTCCGCCACTGCGCGGACCGCCCTCCCTCGCCTGACAACCTCCGTTAGCTAGTCAGTCGAACGGATTTTTCCCGCCGTGCCGGGGAAAGTCCGCGGGAGATTTCCATGATTCATCGCGACGCGAGCCGCTGGCTCGCCTGCATTGCCTTGTTCGTGCCGCTGGTCTGCGCGGCGCAGGAACCACGTGGCATCACACTGGGCCAGGCCATCGAAAGAACGCTTTCGGGCAGTCCGGAACTTGCGGAGCGCGCCGCCGAGGTGTCCGTCGCGCAGGCGCGCGCCGAGCGGGATGCCTTGTCCCCGCCTTTCACCGTGGGCGCCGAGCTCGAGAACTTCGCTGGCAGCGGTTCGCTGCGCGGTGTGGATGGCGCCGAAGCCACGTTGCGCCTGGGCCGCCTGATCGAGCTTGGCGGCAAACGCAACGCGCGCAGGGCGCTGGGTGATGCCGAGATATCACGCCAGCGGAACCTGGGCGACATCGCGAAGGTCGAGGCCGCATCGCGGACGCGCCTGCGATTCGTCGCAGTGCTGGCGAACCAGCGCCGCCTGACCGTGGCGCGTGAACACGTCGAGATGGCGCGGCGCGCGCGCGCGGAAGTGGTGCGCGCGGTCGAGAGCGCGCGAAACCCGGAAACCGATCTTCATGCGGCGGACATCGCGCTTGCCGATGCGGAGCTGGAACTCGAACACGCCGATCATGAGCTGGCCGCCGCGCGGGTTTCGCTGGCCAGTAGTTGGGGCGGCCGCACGGCCGACTTCGGTGAAGCCCTGGGAAGCCTCGACGATCTGCCCACCGCGGATTCCCTGGAGACGCTGACGGCCCACCTCGATAGTTCGCCCTGGGCCCGGGATGCTCAGCTGCATTCCGAAGTGCTCGCGGCAAAACGGCGGGTGGCGGAAACGTCGGGCGTTCCCGATCTCAGCGCCACGCTGGGCGTGCGCCGAGTCGAGGGATTGGGCGAACAGGCGGTGGTCATGTCCGTATCGTTGCCGCTGGGCTCGAGAAGCCGCGCGGCGCTCGACCTGCGCGAGAACGAGTCGCTGCGCGAGGCCCGGCATCATCGCCGCGCCTCCACCCAGGCCGACGACTATCGCCGGCTCTTCGAGAAATACCAGGAGCTCCAGCACGCGCGCAGTGAATTCGAGGCGCTGCGCGAACGGATGCTGCCGGCGGCGCAGAAATCGCTGGTACTCGCACAACGCGGATTCGATGCCGGCCGCTTCGCCTACCAGGCGCTGGCCGTGTCGCAGGAACGCTGGATCGAACTGCAGCGGCGCCGCATCGACGCCGCCGCGCGCTACCACACGCTGCTCGCCGAAATCGACCTGCTCGGCGCCGCCTCTCCGGGAGAATCGCCATGAATCGCATGCTCATTACTTCGCTGCTCGCCCTGGGCCTCGCGGCCTGCGGTGAACAGAGACCTTCCGGAGAAGCGCACGACGAACAGGCGGAACACACCGAGAGCGGCGGGCATGCCGAAGAGGGAGTGGCGCGGACCACCATCGCGGCCCAGGTGGCGGAGGATGCCGGCGTCAAAGTGGAAACCGCCGGCAAAGCCGTGATCCGCGACCAGGTGCATCTGCTGGGAAGCGTGGCGCTGAACGCCGACCGGCACGCCGCCATCAAGGCGCGTTTCGACGGCACGGTGCGTGAAGTGCGCGTGCGCCAGGGCGATCGCGTGAAGCGAGGACAGACGCTGCTCATCGTCGAAGGCAACGAGAGCATGCGTGAGTATCCCGTGACCGCGCCCTTCGACGGCGTGGTGCTCACGCGCGCCACCAACGTGGGTGACGTCACCGGGGGCAATGTGCTGCTGGAAGTCGCCGATCTCTCGCGCGTCTGGATTGAACTGCACGCGCTGGGTGATGTGGCCACGCGTATCCGGCAGAACCAGAACGTGCGCGTCCAGTCGGCCACCGGCGAATTGCACGCGGAGACGCGCATCAGCGCCCTGCTGCCCGTGGCCACGCGCGGCCAGAGCGTGATCGCGCGCGCCGTGCTCGACAATCCGG
>JAQSWD010000137.1 GCA_029266835.1 Steroidobacteraceae bacterium | reverse complement strand
GGCGTTCATGAGTGACAGCGAGGCACCGCAGACCGAAGCCATCGACGACGAACCGTTCGACTCGAGAATTTCCGAGACGATGCGGATGACGTACGGGAACTTCTCCATGTCCGGCATCATCGCGGCGATGCCGCGGCGGGCCAGGTTGCCGTGACCGATTTCGCGGCGCTTCGGTGAACCCATCATGCCGGTCTCACCCACCGAGAACGGAGGGAAGTTGTAGTGGAACATGAACGGCTCGCGGCGTTCGCCTTCGAGCGCGTCGATGATCTGCGCGTCGCGGCCGGTGCCGAGCGTCGTCACGACCAACGCCTGCGTCTCGCCACGCGTGAACAGCGCTGAACCGTGCGTTCGCGGCAGCACGCCCACCTTCACGGTGATCGGGCGGACCGTCGTCGCGTCACGGCCGTCGATGCGCGGTTCACCATTGAGGATGCGCTGACGGACGATGTTGCTCTCGAGCTTGAACAGCGAATTGTCGACATCGTCAGCGGTGTACTTGGGAGCATCACCACCCGAGAGCGCGAGAATCGTGGCGGCCTTGATCTCGCCAACCTTGGTGTAGCGATCCTGCTTCACGGTGATCAGGTAAGCATCCGACAGCGCCTTCTGCGCATGCTCGGCCACGGCGGCGTCGAGTTCGGCGCTGGCGGCGTTCGGCTTCCAGTCCCAGCGCGGCTTGCCGACGGCGGCCACCATTTCGTTGATGGTCTTGATCGCGACCTGCATCTGCTCGTGGCCGAACACGACGGCGCCGAGCATGACTTCTTCGGAAAGGCCCGAAGCTTCCGACTCGACCATGAGCACCGACTTCGCGGTACCTGCGACCACCAGGTGCAGCTGCGACTCGGTGAGTTCCTTGCGAGTCGGGTTCAGAAGGTACTTGCCATCCTTGTAGCCCACGCGCGTGGCGCCAATGGGGCCCGCGAACGGCACACCCGCGAGCGACAACGCAGCGGACGCACCGATGAGCGCCGGGATGTCGGCGTCGATGTCCGGATCCATCGAGACCACCTGCGCCACGACCTGCACTTCGTTGAAGAAGCCATCGGGGAACAGCGGGCGGATCGGGCGATCGATGAGGCGGGAGTTGAGCGTCTCTTTTTCAGTCGGACGACCTTCGCGCTTGAAAAAGCCGCCGGGGATGCGACCCGCGGCGTAGGTCTTCTCGATGTAGTTGACGGTCAGCGGGAAGAAGTCCTTGCCGGGGACGGCCTTCTTCGCGGCGACGGCGGTGACGAGCACCACGGTGTCGCCCATGGAGACCACGACCGAGGCCGAAGCCTGGCGGGCGACTTCACCAGTCTCGATGGAGATGGTGTGCTGACCATATTGAAACGATTTCTTGAGAACGCTCACGCTTGATTCCTTCACGAGGCCCTAATGCCTCGAGTGCGTATTGACGGGAAAAAACGAAAAAGGCCGCGCTTGATGCGCGGCCTTGGGATGACAGTGTTAGCGCCGGAGCCCGAGGCGCTCGACCACTTCCTGATACTTCGCAGGCTTGGTGGCCTTCAGGTAGTCGAGAAGCTTGCGACGCTGGTTCACCAGCTTGACGAGACCGCGACGGGAAGCGTGGTCGCGCTTGTGCGCGCCGAAGTGCTCGCCGAGGCCGTTGATGCGCTCGGAAAGCAGCGCGATCTGGACTTCGGGCGAACCAGTGTCATTCGCCGCACGTTGGAACTGGGCAACGACACCGGATTTTTTTTCAGTGGCAAGAGACATCAGATTTGATTCCTCAAACGTTAAATTTGCCTGATTTTGCGGGCGCGAATTCTACCGAAAACATTCCGTAAAGCATAGGTTTACGAAGCGGCCGTCGAGGTCGCCGACCGCAGCAGGCGGCGCGGCTGCAGCCAGCCGTCGGGCATCGCCTCCGCGAGGCCCAGGAACTCCCCCGCCGGCCCATAGAGACGGACCCGCTTGCCCGTCGTGGGCAGCGGATCGGCGTCCTGGCGCACCGTCTGGCCGTTGCGGACGCTGGCCACCTGATCGGGGGACAGCCGGGCCTGCGGCAGCGCCGCCAGCGCGGCGTCCGGCGGCATCAGGCCCCTTGCCTCGGCCGCGCCCGACAAGGCGGCTTCCAGGGACACCATCGGCATGTCGCGGAAGGGAACCACCCAGGTCCGCCGCAGCTGGGTCAGATGCCCCACTGTTCCCAGTGCGCGCGCCAGGTCCTCGCCCAGGACCCGGATGTAGGTGCCCTTGGCGCACTCGCAGGCCAGGCGCAGGAAGTCGGCGCCACGCTCCAGCAAATCGAACCGCAGAATCTCGATGGGGCGCGCCGCGCGATCGACCTCCACTCCCTGGCGGGCAAGCTCGTACAGCGGACGCCCCTCGCGTTTCAGCGCCGAATACATGGGCGGCACCTGGAGTTGCGGACCGCGAAACCCCGCGAGCGCCGCCTCGATGGCAGCGTCGTCAGGCGCGGGAATTGGCTGAGTCTCGACGACCTGCCCCTCGGCATCGCCCGTGTCCGTGCGCGTACCGAGCTGCAGTGTGAATTCATAGGCCTTCGCGCCGGATTCGATCTCGGCGATGACCTTGGTGGCCTCGTCGAGGCAGATGGGCAGCATTCCCGTCGCCATTGGATCCAGCGTCCCCACATGGCCGGCGCTGTTGGCACCGAAGGCCTTGCGGACACGTTGCAGCGCGCCGTTCGACGTCAGCCCCCGGGGCTTGTCGAGCAGGATGATGCCGTTGGGCATGAAGAGACGGTCTAGTCCGGCTTGCGCTGGTCGGACTTCACCGCGCCATCGATGAGACGCGTGAGCTTGTCGGCATTCTCGATCTGCTGGTCGTACAGGAACTCGAGCTTGGGAGCATGGCGAAGTTGCAGCGCCCGGCCCAGTTCACCACGCAGGAACCCCGCGGCGCGACCGAGGCCTTCGCCCACTTCCTCGGGCGTGTGCTTGTCGCCGAACGGCATGAACCAGATTCGCGCCGTGGACATGTCGGGCGTGACGCTCACGGCGGTGATCGTCACGTTGCCGACGCGCGGATCGCGCACTTCGCGCGATACCAGCGTCGCCAGCACGCGCTGCATCTCGCCCTCGATGCGCGCCAGCCGTTGCGATTTGGCCATCTCTATTTCCGGCTACGCAGCGTCACTGGATGCTGCGTGCCACCTCGACGCGGGAGTAACACTCGATCTGGTCTCCGACGCGCACGTCCTGGTAGTTCTTCACGCCGATGCCGCACTCGGTGCCGGCGCGCACTTCGTTGGCCTCATCCTTGAAGCGGCGCAGGGATTCCAGCGCGCCTTCGAAGATCACGACGCTGTCACGCAGCACGCGGATCGGGTTGTTGCGCTTGACCGAACCTTCCGTGACCAGGCAGCCGGCGACCACGCCGAACTTGCTGGAGCGGAACACCTCGCGCACCTGTGCCGTACCGACGATCGATTCCTTGATCTCGGGCGCCAGCAGGCCGCTCATCAACTGCTTCACGTAGTCGATGGCTTCGTAAATGATGCTGAAGTACTGCGGTTCGAGGCCGGCATCCTTCATGGCATCACGCGCGGCGCCATCGGCGCGAACGTTGAATCCGATGATGCGCGCCTGCGAAGCCGCGGCGAGCTGCACGTCGGAGATGGTGATGCCGCCGACGCCGCTGGCGATGATCTTCACCGCGACCTCTTCGGTCGACAGCTTGTTCAGCGCATCGCGCAGCGCCTCGGCGCTGCCCTGCACATCGGTCTTGAGCAGGATGGCGATGCTGCCGATCTTCTGTTCTTCGAGCTGGCCGAGCACGTCCTGCATCTTCGAGGCCTGCTTCGCGAGTTTGACGTCGCGGAACTTGCCCTGGCGATACAACGCGACTTCGCGCGCCTTGCGTTCGTTCTCCACCGCGAGGATTTCATCACCCGCGTTGGGTGTGCCCTGAAGACCCAGCACCTGCACGGGCATGGACGGCGCCGCGCTATCCACCGGCTTGCCGTTCTCGTCGAACATGGCGCGCACGCGGCCGAATTCGTTGCCGGCGATGATCGGGTCGCCCAACTTCAGCGTGCCCTTCTTCACCAGCACCGTGGCGACGGCACCGCGGCCCTTCTCGATGGACGCTTCGATCACGAAACCCGTCGCGAGGCCATCGGCCGCCGCGGTGAGTTCGAGCACTTCCGCCTGCAGAAGGATGGCGTCGAGTAGTTTGTCGATGCCTTCGCCGGTCTTGGCCGACACGGGCACGAAGATATTGCTGCCGCCCCACTCTTCCGCGACCACTTCGTGCTTGGAGAGTTCGGTGCGCACGCGGTCCGGATCGGCGTCGTGCTTGTCGATCTTGTTGACGGCCACGACAATAGGCACACCCGCCGCCTTCGCATGCTGGATGGCTTCGATGGTCTGCGGCATGACGCCGTCGTCGGCCGCCACTACCAGCACCACCACGTCGGTGGCCTTCGCGCCGCGCGCGCGCATGGCGGTGAACGCCGCGTGGCCCGGGGTATCGAGGAAGGTGATCATGCCTTTCGGCGTTTCCACGTGGTACGCGCCGATGTGCTGCGTGATGCCGCCGGCCTCACCCGCGGCCACCTTGGCGCGGCGGATGTAGTCGAGCAACGAGGTCTTGCCATGGTCGACGTGACCCATGACGGTGACCACGGGCGGACGCGGCGCTTCGGTCTCGGGCGCCGACGCACCCTGCAGATCCTCTTCCACCTGGTCGGCCTTGAGCGCCTTGGCCGTGTGGCCCATTTCTTCCACGATCAGGATCGCGGTGTCCTGGTCGATGGGCTGATTGATTGTCGCCATCACGCCCATGTTCAGCATGGTCTTGATGACTTCGGTGGCCTTCACGGCCATTTTCTGCGCGATCTCCTGCGGCGTGATGGTCTCGCCAATGGAGACCTCGCGCTTGATGGGCGCGGTGGGCATTTCGAAGGCGTGTCTGGTCTCCGAACTCACACCACCGGTGCCGGTGCGTTCCTTGACGCGCTTTTTCTTCTTGTTGCGAGCGCTGGCGCCGCTGGCGACGTGCAGCTCCTGGCGGCCGTAACGCGTGTCGCCCTTGGCGCCGCCGTTCGCGACCGGGGCGGCGGGCGCCTTGGTCGGCGCGTGGCGCTCGGGACGCACAGGCTGTGCGTGCGCGGCCGCGGCTTCGGCGGCGGCGCGACGCTGCGCCTCCTGCTCCTGCTTGGCGCGGGCTTCTTCCTGCGCGCGGCGCGCTTCTTCGGCCAGCTTCTTCTTCGTGGCTTCGTCTTCGATGCGCCGGCGGTTCTCCGCCTCCATGCGCTCGCTTTCCTTGCGCGCATTTTCCTGGCGCTCGCGCTCCGCGACCTCGGCCGCTTCCAGCTCTTTCTTCTTGAGCTCGGCTTCGTCCTGGTGCTGCTTGTTCTGCTCTTCGAGAACGTCGCGCTTGATGTAGGTCTTCTTGTGGCGGACTTCGACGTTGACGGTGCGCGCGCGACCCTGGTTGCTGGCCTGCTTGAGCTCACTTTGCGTCTTGCGCGCCAGCGTGATCTTGCGCGGTGCGGCCTGGCCGACCTGCGTCTTGCTCACGGGTTCGCTCGCGCCATGCGCGCGACGCAGGTGCGTGAGCAGCTCGAGCTTCGCTTCGTCGCTGATCAAAGCCTGGGGACCGGCCACCTGGATGCCGGCCGACTCCAGCTGCACGAGCAGCCGGTCGACGGGCACCTTAAGGACTTCGGCGAATTGCGCTACGGTGACGTCAGACATTCACTCTCCTCAGGCGCGACCGGCTTCGAACCAGATTTCACGCGCCTTCATGATGAGCTTGCCCGCCTCGTCGGCCGACAGCCCTTCAATATCCAGCAGATCATCGACCGCCTGGTCGGCCAGGTCCTCGCGCGTGCGGACACCGCGGCGCGCCAGGGCCAGGGCCAGGTCGGGCTTCATTCCTTCGAGCAACAACAGATCGTCCGCCGGCATGCCCGATTCGAGCGTCTCCTCGCTGGCGATGGCCTGTGTCAGCAGGACGTCGCGGGCGCGGTTGCGCAATTCCTTGACCATCTCGTCGTCGAACTCTTCGATGCTGGCCAGTTCCGACTGCGGCAGATAGGCGACTTCCTCGACGGTGGAGAAGCCTTCCTGCACCAGGATGGTGGCCACGTCCTCGTCCACGTCCAGCTGCTTCATGAAAGCCTCGACCAGCGTCTTGGCTTCGGTCTCGCTCTTGGCCTCGGCATCGGACTCCGTCATGACGTTCAGGTCCCAGCCCGTGAGCTGGCTGGCGAGGCGGATGTTCTGGCCGCCACGGCCGATGGCCTGCGACAGCTTGTCCTCGGCTACCGCGATGTCCATGGAGTGCGAATCCTCATCGACCACGATCGACAGCACTTCGGCCGGCGACATGGCGTTGATGACGAACTGCGCGGCATTGTCGTCGTGCGGGATGATGTCCACGCGTTCGCCGGCGATCTCGTTCGAGACGGCCTGCACGCGCGAACCGCGCATGCCCACGCAGGCGCCGACGGGGTCGACGCGCGGCTCGAGGCTTTTCACCGCGATCTTGGCGCGCACGCCCGGGTCGCGCGCGGCGCCCAGGATCTGGATGAGTCCCTGCCCGACTTCCGGCACTTCGAGCTTGAACAGTTCGATGAGGAAAGCCCGGTCGGTTCGCGACAGGAACAACAGCGGCCCGCGCTGCGTCTCCGTTGCGCTCTTCACTTCCTTGAGCAGGGCCTTGATGCGGTCCTGGCTCTTCACGATCTCGCGCGGAATCATGTCGGTGCGCGGCACGAAACCTTCGGCATTGCCGCCGAGGTCCACGTAGATGCCATTGCGGTCGACGCGCTTCACCACGCCGGATACGAGCTGGTTCACGCGGTCCTGGTAGGCCTCGACCACCTGTGACCGCTCGGCCTCGCGCACCTTCTGCACGATGACCTGCTTGGCCTGCTGCGCGGCGATGCGGCCGAAGGCCACCGATTCCATCGGCTCCTCGACGTATCCGCCGACCACTGCGTTCTTGTCCATGTCGAGCGCGTCTTCGAGGCGCACTTCGCGCTGCGGCACTTCCATCTCGCGGGAATCGTCAGCGAACACTTTCCAGCGGCGGAACGTGTCGTAGTCACCGGTCTTGCGGTTGATCTGGACGCGTACGTCCCATTCGCGAGCCTGATGCTCACCGAAAAATTGTCCACATCCATCTCGATTCTCTCGCCGTCCGCGCGGCGCAACACTCCCGTGTAACGCTTGCGGCCATCACGCGCCGCCAGAAGCTCCACCTTCACGCGGCTGTCCACGAACCGGGCGAAGTGCTCCGGCGTGCGCAACACCCGGTCGAGCCCTGGTGACGACACTTCGATCGAGTAATCACCCGGGAGCGGATCGTCGGCCTCGATGGAGTCCAGCAAACCGTGGCTGACCTTCGCGCAATCTTCCGCATCGATCCCTTCCGGTTTGTCGATGTAGAAGCGCAACGTACCGCCACCCGGACCCGGCGCGAACTCCACTTCCACGAGTTCGTACCCCAGATCCCGCAATTCCGGCTCGAATCGGGCGATGAGACGGTCGTGTACTCCCGTATCCACCCGTCTCCTCCAATCGAAAGAACGGCAACAAAAAAGGGCCTTATCGGCCCTCCCATCACACCCGGCAACCCGAAATGGCGCCGGCCCAAAAAAACTAAAGCCCCAACGGGGCTTTGACGCTCGGGAAGAACCGCGGCAAAGCCGCCCCAACCCATCGAGGGCGCGGATTGTACGGCACAGCGGCTGTTTTGACAGCCCCTTTTGAAGGCGCTCTTGACGACCATGGTTCATTCAAGTACCTTGCGCCTCCAAGGTAGCTGTCTGAACCCATGAACATCACCGAAAAACTCGCGCCGATCCGCAAGGGCTTGCTCGAATTCGTCATCCTGAAGATCGTGGCGGGCGACAAGGTCTATGTCGCCGACATGCTGAAGCTGCTGGGCCCGACCGAGTTCGCAACCCAGGAAGGGACCTTGTACCCCCTTCTCAGCAAACTGCGCCGCGAGGAACTCGTGGATTACGAGTGGCAGGAGTCCGAGGCCGGCCCTCCCCGCAAGTACTACAAGCTGACGCAGAAGGGCCGCACGCAGCTGACTACGCTCAATGAGTACTGGAAAGATTTGAACCGCACCCTCGCCGATTTTGGGAACTAAAACCATGAAGAAAGTGGTCAGCATCAGCCTCAATGGCATCGCCTTCCAGCTCGAAGAAGATGGTTACGACGAGCTGCGTGTATACCTGGAACGCGCCGAGGCGCGGCTCCATGACAGCCCCGATCGCGCCGAGGTCATGGCGGATCTCGAGCAGGCCATCGGCGAGAAATGCTCGCGGGTCCTCGGCCCTCACAAGACCGTCGTGAGCGGCGCGGAGCTCGCCGGCATCCTCGCGGAAATGGGGCCGGTGGAATCGGCGGAGGAGAAGCCCGCCGATGCGCCGTTCGGCTCCGGGGCGTCCTCGACGCATTCCGGCGCTCACCCCGCGCCACCGCTTCGCAAGCGGCTGTTCAAGATCCGCGAAGGCCAGATGTGGTGTGGTGTGTGCAACGGCATCGCCGCCTACCTCGGTGTGGATGTCACCTGGGTGCGTATCGCGGTGGTCGTGCTCGCGCTGGTCACCACCGGCTTCGCGTTGCTGGCGTATTTCGGCCTCGCGCTCATCGTGCCTTATGCCGAGACCTCGGAGGACCGCGCCGCGGCCTTCGGCGCGCCATTCAGCACCGAGGAATTCATCGGCCGCGCAAAAAAAAAGTTTGATGACAGCGGGGAGTACGAGAGGTGGCGCCGCGAATGGCGCCGTCAGCAACGCCAATGGCAGCGTCAGTGGAACAACATGAACGCGCAGATGAGGCAGGCCACGGCCACCGCCGCGCCCCAGATGAGCAACGCGGCTCGCGCGATTGCCGCGGTGTTCGTGCCCATCGCTGCCGTCATCGGCGCCGTGCTGTTCGTTGGCTTCATGCTGGCGCTGTTCCAGCTGGTGACCCAGCACAGCATCTTCGGCTGGCACTTCTCGTATTCCATACCGATGTGGGTCTTGCTCGTGGCGCTGGTCGCGGTCTATGCCCTGTCTGCCGGCCTGGTGCGCGCCATCCGTTATGGCGGCATGCCCGCGGGCGCGAGCCATGTGGGGTGGAGCGCGTTGCATGCCGTCGTCTGGATCTGCACGGCGCTGCTGCTGCTGTGGGTGGCCTACACTTTCATTCCCGGCGTCGGCGACCTGGTCGACCAGTTCGTCTGGGCGGCCAGCCTGACCATCGACAATCTTTCCGAGACCTTCGTCTCCAACAACTTCTCGCTGCTCGACGTCATCTGAAGGAAACAAGGGCTTGTCCACACTCGAAAGCGTCATCGTAGAAACCGGGACCAAGCCCTCCTTCACCATCATCTGGATGCACGGACTCGGCGCCGATGGCCACGACTTCGAGCCCCTGGTGCCGGAATTGATCGAGGCTGGCATGCCCAGCCTGCGATTCGTTTTTCCACATGCGCCCGTTCGGCCGGTGACGCTGAACAATGGCTACCGCATGCGGGCGTGGTATGACCTGCTCGCCATCGATCGGCGCGCGGCCGAAGACGCCGAAGGCATCCACGCATCGGCCGGCGCCATTGGCGAGTTGATCAAGCGGGAAAACACCTCGGGGATCCCGACATCACGCATCGCGATCGCCGGCTTTTCCCAGGGCGGCGCCATGGCATTGCACGTGGCCACGCGCGCGCCGGAAAAGCTGGCGGGCGTCATCGCCCTCTCCTGCTATCTACCGCTGGCACGCCAGTTCGCAACCGAGCGGTCGAGCGCCAATCTCACCACGCCGATGTTCATCGCGCATGGAATGCAGGATCCCGTGGTCCCATTCCAGCTGGGTGATGATTCACGCCGCGTGCTCGAGGGCACCGGCTTCAAGGTGGAGTGGCATGCCTACGCGATGCCGCATTCGCTGTGTGAGCAGGAGGTCGCGGACATCCGCACCTTCCTCAAACGCATCGTCTGAAGATCAGCCGGAGCCTGGCATCCTGCCGGGCAACATCTCGTCGGGCGCGGCGACCTGGATGACCGTGCTGTAAGCCGTCGAGGCGATGGCGAGGTGCGCGGCCTTGCGCAGCTCGTGCACCAGCGCGTTTATTTCGTTCCGGAGCTTCTCGTTCGACGCGAGGAAAGCCTGCTCGGAGAAGGTGCCGTCGGCCGCAACCGGCCGCTCGATGTTCAGCGTGAACTCGATGCGCTTGTCGAAGTTCTTCATGTCCGCGATCGCCTGCGCGGCAATGCGGTCGGCGCGATTCCAGCGCTCCGGATACAACTGGTCCAGCTTCGCCTGAATGCGCTTTGACAAGACGCCCTGAACGTTCGCCGAGTATTGGACCTCGCCGAAGTTCACGTGGATTACTTCACCCATTTGGGTCACCGATTAAGTCGACTGGGTCTTAACGGCACGAATCGCACGCGGCTACAGGGCTTCCCGGAGGGGTCTTGGTGACGCCCGTCACAGAGTTCACGGATTCGATCCGCGGACAACCCCCACCCTACCGATGGAGCTCGTACAGGCTGATATTGACCGAGGCCGCGACGTTCAGCGACTCGATGGTCCCAGTGCCCGGAATGGTGAAGGCGCGCGCATTCATCGCCCCCATCTGTTCGCGCGGCAGCCCGCGCGCCTCGTTGCCGAATACATAGCAATCGAATTCGCGGAATGCGGCGGACGAGATCGGGTCGCCCGCGAGGTCGAGACTGGCGATGCGCGGGAAACGCCCGGGCAGCACGCTCAGCGCCACATCGATTTCCACCGGCACGTGGAAGATGGCGCCCATGCTGGCGCGCACCACCTTGCCGTTGTGCACGTCGACGCTGTCGGGGCTCAACAGGCAGCGGAAATTCCCGAACCAGGCCAGCGTGCGCAGGATGGTGCCGAGGTTTCCGGGGTCCTGCACCTCATGTAGATAGACAGACTTTTCGCCGGCCCGCGGCGCGGCGGCCTCGAGCAGCGGCACGACCGCAGCCACACCCTGGGGTGAACGCGTTTCGCTGATCTGCGCCATGTACCGGGCATTGATGACATGCGTGGGCAGCCTGCCCGGACGCTTCTCGTATTCGTGGGTGACGTAGATCTCGCTGGCCGCCAGCCGCGCATCCCTGGCGGCCGCCTTCTCGAGTTCCTGCACGAGGTGTTCGCCCTCGATGATGAAATGCCCGAGTTCCTCGCGGAATTTCTTCTGGTGCAGCTTCTTGATGTCGTCGAATTTCATGACATGTCCCGCGCAACCGCCTCCGCCACCTTGATGCCGTCCACTCCCGCGGACAGGATGCCTCCGGCATAACCCGCGCCTTCACCGCAAGGATACAGGCCGCGCGTGTTGAGACTTTGCAACGAATCGACGTCGCGCGTGATGCGCACCGGTGATGAGGTGCGCGTCTCCACGCCGGTGAGCACCGCGTCGTCGCGGTCGAAACCGGAAATCTGGTTCCCGAAGACCGGCAATGCCTCGCGGATCGCGTCGATGGCGTATGCCGGCAACGCCGCCGCCAGGTCGCCTAACAACACACCGGGCTGGTAGGAAGGCTCGACTTCTCCCAGTTGCGTGGACGGCGCGCCGCGCAGGAAGTCGCCGACCAGTTGCCCCGGCGCGCAGTAGTCGCGGCCACCGAGTTCGAAGGCTTTGGATTCCAGCGCTTCCTGCAGGGCGACTCCCGCCAGCGGTCCGCCCGGAAAATCCTGTTGCGGCTCGATGCCCACGACGATGCCCGCATTGGCGTTGCGCTCGTTGCGCGAATACTGGCTCATGCCGTTGGTCACCACGCGTCCGGGCTCCGACGTCGCGGCCACCACGGTGCCGCCCGGGCACATGCAGAAGCTGTAGACCGAGCGGCCATTGGTGGCGTGGTGAACCAGTTTGTAGTCGGCGGCGCCAAGATCCGGATGGCCCGCGAAGCGCCCCAGCCGCGCGCGGTCGATCAGCGACTGTGGATGTTCGATGCGGAAGCCGATGGCGAAGGGCTTGGCTTCGAGGAACACGCCGCGGCGCTCCAGCATGCGCAGTGTGTCGCGCGAACTGTGGCCCAGCGCCAGGACCACGTGCCGGCTATCTATTGTTTCGCCGCTTTCCAGCGCGACGCCGCGGATCTGGCCGTTTTCGATGACGAGGTCGGTGACTTTGCTTTCGAAACGCACTTCCCCGCCCAGGTCGATGATCTCGGCGCGCATCCTCTCCACGATGCCCGTGAGGCGGAAGGTGCCGATATGCGGCTTGCTGACGTACAGGATCTCTTCGGGCGCCCCGGCGCGGACGAACTCGTGCATCACCTTGCGTCCGTAGAACTTCGGATCCTTGATCTGGCTGTACAGCTTGCCATCGGAGAACAACCCAGCCCCGCCCTCGCCGAATTGCACGTTGGATTCGGGAGTGAGTATCTTCTTGCGCCACAGTCCCCAGGTGTCCTGGGTACGCCGGCGTACGTCGCGGCCGCGCTCGAGCACAATGGGCTTGAATCCCATCTGCGCCAGCAGCAGCGCGGCGAACAGTCCCCCGGGTCCGAAGCCGACGACGATGGGCCGATCCGCGGGCGCGGCCGGTGCCCGGGCCACCGGGTGATAACTCGTGTCGGGGGCGGCCGCGACCTGGCGATCCTTCGCGAAGCGCTTCAGAACGCCGGCCTCATCCGCCACCTTCACATCGACGATGCAGATGAACAGGATGCCGGTGTGCTTCTTGCGCGCGTCGTAGCTGCGCTTGAAGAGCGTCCATTCGAGCAGGTCCGCGTCGCGGATCTTCAACCGCCTGACGATGGCGGCGCGCAGCGCCTCAGGCGTGTAGTCGAGCGGCAGCGCCAGCTCAGTGATGCGGATCAGAGGTAGAATGCGCGCCATTCTATGCCCCGCTCGAAAAGCAGCAACAGCTGGATGGCGCGCCATCTCAAGGACCCCTTCGTCAAGAAGGCCCAGGTCGACGGTTATCGCTCGCGGTCGGCTTACAAGCTGGTCGAGCTCAATAACAAGGACCGGCTCATCAAGCCCGGCATGCGCATCATGGACCTGGGGTCCGCGCCCGGTGGCTGGTCGCAAGTGGCCGGCAAACTGGTCGGCGCCAAGGGCCGCGTGCTGGCCACCGACATTCTGCCCATGGCCTCGCTGGCCAATGTCGATTTCATCCAGGGCGACTTCACCGAGCAGGCGACGGTGGACCAGTTGCTCGGCTGGCTGGGCGGCGGCAAGTTCGATCTCATCATCTCGGATATCGCGCCCAACATCACCGGCATCGACTCGGCGGACCAGGCGGGCTCCATGTACTTCCTCGAGCTCGCGCTCGACACCGTGAAGCAGACGCTCAAGCCTGGCGCGACATTCGTCGCCAAGATGTTCCAGGGTTCCGGATCGGACGAATACCTGAAGGAGCTGCGCAAGTCGTTCGAAAAGGTGCTGATCCGCAAGCCCGAGGCGTCTCGCAAGGAGTCGCGCGAGGTCTACATCGTGGCCAAGGGATTCAAGGGTTGAGCATCCGGTCGGACGCGAGCGCCGCGTTGCGCGGGGCGTAGGAAAACCTGCGCATACGGAAACTTTCCTGAGGGCCGTCAATCCCTCAGAGACCCGCCTGGCTTCAACTGGAGGACATCATGAGGATGCTCGCACTCACCGCCACTGCGCTGATCAGTGTTTCCGCCTTCGCCCATCACGGCTGGAGCTGGGCCGAAGATGAACAGACCACGCTCACCGGCACCATCGCATCCATCTCGATGGACCCGCCCCACCCCACGCTGCGGGTGAAAGCAGACGATGGCGTGTGGCAGGTGGACCTCGGCAACCCCAACCAGACCGATCGTTCGGGCTTCAAGGCCGAATCGGCGAAGGTCGGCGATCCCATCGTGGTGCTGGGCAATCGTTCGCTCGAGAAGAACAGGAAACACATGAAGGCGGTGCGCATCACCGTGCGCGACAAGCAGTTCGACATGTATCCCGAGCGGATCAGGAAAGACTGAGCTCGCGCGGGTGATCGAAGCCATCGGCTCGTGGCCGGGTGCGGTCTGGCTGCAGCAGTCAGGAACGGCCTATCTGTTCGTGAACGCCGCGCACATCCTGGGGATTGGCGTTCTGCTGGGCGGAATACTGCCGCTGGACTTGCGGCTGCTGGGTTTCTTCCGCGGCATTCCCGTAGCGATCCTGGGGCCCTTTCTGGCGCGCAGCGCAGCTGCTGGCCTCGCCATGGCAATCCTGACCGGGCTGTGGTTGTTTTCAGTGAAGCCCGGCGAATACCTCGCAAACGAAGCCTTCCGCTGGAAGGCGATACTGCTCTTGCTGGCTTTGGCAAACGTCGCCATTCAGCACCGGGCTACCAGCTTCCGCGAAGGCCACGTTTCCGTGGCCACGCGGTTCGCCGCGGGCGGGTCGCTCTGCCTGTGGTTGTCAGTGCTGATCGCGGGTCGGTGGATAGGATTCCTGTAGATCCAGATCACCACGAACGCTCGAAGACGAGGCCGAAGATGGGAAATGCTTCCCCTTCGTCTGCGACGATGACGCCCCGCCGCGGGTCAAACTCCTGCGATCCCCCGCCCGGCCCGCCATAGACGTTGATCACGTCCAGGAACGTGACCAGGTCGATCGGGCCGAGAGTACGCCGGTAATCGATACGGATATTGAGCGCGTGCGAGTCCTCGAGCCGAAGCGCGTTGCGCTGCGTCAGTTCCTTCGAGTAGCGCGGCGGCTGTCCTGCTCCCAGCACGTCACTGTTGATGATGAATGCATCCGTGGGTCGTCCGGTCGCCCATTTCCAGCGTGCACCGAGCTTCCAGCGTTCGGTGATCTCCCAACTGCCGCCGATGGAGAAGAAGTGCTCGCGGTTGAAGTCGGCGTCGTAGTCCCCGAAGCCGTCGGCTTCATCGATCCTGGCATCGTTGTAGGCGTAGACGACATTCCCGAACCAGCCATCTGCAAAACTCCGCGACAGGACAACGTCAAGGCCGAGATTGGTCCCTTCCCCGTCGTTGGTGACGCGGCCGCTGGTGCGTTCCTGCTCGACGACCATGTTATCCAGCCACTGATAGTACGGCTCGACGAGCAGCGACCAGTTCGGGCCGAAGTAACGCTCCATGCCGACACTGACGTGCGTCATTCGCTCGTTTTCGATTCGAAAGTTGTCCGGGCTCGCAGCGCGGACCAGAAAGCGAGGCGACTGGTAAAACACGCCCGCGGTTGCCGACAGCCGCATGTCTGCATCAGGGCGCCAGTTCGCCGCAAGCCGCGGGGAAATCAGCGACTCGTCGGAAAAGCCATCGAGGTCGTATCGAACGCCTGCTCTCAGATCCCAGTGCGCGAACTCGAAAATCTGCTCGCCATAGGCGGCATAGCTGGTCTCCTTCGCCATATATGACGAATTGACGCTCTCTGGGGTCAGCGTGATGTATTGCTGGCCGGGCGGGCGCGGATCGGTGGAACGATAGACGAACCGGTCCCAGTCCTCCCGGAGGAAAGTCGAGTAATCGACGTCGGTCTGCCAGATGCGCAGCCCGCCCGACGCCAGGCCGAAGCGGTTGCGCGTCATGTAGTCGCTGTGCATACCGATCTCGGTCTCCTTCTCGGTGACCGTAATCAGGCGCTCGCGAACCGGGATGTCCGCAGCCGGCGTACCCTCCGGCACGAGGTCCGGATATGCCTCACCCTCCGCTGAACTCTTGTCGTTCGAGCGCAGGTAGATCCGATTTGTCCATTCACCGGATTCCCCGACCAGGTGGCGCCAGGTCAGTCCCGCCAGGTACAGGTCCTGGTCGGTCTCCATCAGCGACACGTCCTCGTAGTTAGGGGACTCGAGCACATTGTCGATGTTGCGTGTGTATTTCTCCGGTGCGTAGATGCCGAGGAATTCGATCGAGTCGCCGGAATCGAGTGAGGTCACCGTCTTGAGAACGACATCGGTCAGTTCCGGCTGGCCAATATCCAGTTCTTCGATCATTTCGAAAACCTGGCCGAAATCGAACTGGCGCGCACTGAAGAACACGGTCGTGTCGTCGTGGATGCCGCTCGGCCCTTCGTAGCTCCCTTCGAGCCCAGCGAGGTCCACACGCAGGCTGGCGCTCGGCGTCGGGCTGCCGCCCACGACATCGAGCTTCAGCAGAGAACCGGAGCGCCCTCCATACGCGGCGCTCCAGCCGCCGGGTGAGAACTCGGCACCCGCGATGGAGTTCGGCGCGAAGATCGAATAGCGACCACCGCCACCGATGTCCTCTTCCTCGCCGAGTGTCTGGTCGAAGTGAATGACACGGTCAAAGGGCAGATCGTCGATCAGAATGAGGTTGTCGCGGGGTCCACGGCCGCGCACGGAGAAACTGGCGAATTCACCGTCGGATATCAGCCCCGGCAGGCCGTCCAACGCCCGCATCACGTCACTGCCTGTGCCGGCGGCGCTGCGCAGTTCCTCCCGGTTCAACAAGGAGTTGCTCACCGCTCCATTCGGATCGGCGATTTGCGCCCGCGCGGAAACCACGACCTCCTGCAGTGCCTGCGGGCGGACGAGCATCTCGAGGTTGAGCGGCGTCACCTTGCGCCCAACTACACGTACGCTGGGTTCGCTGGAAGGCACCAGGCCAGGGCCCTCTGCCGTGACCGCGTAGAGCCCCGTTTCGAGGCCACTCAATTCGACAGCGCCATTGGCCTGGGTACGGCCACTGACAACATTACCGTCCCGGTCGGTCGCGGTAACAACCACGCCCTCGATAGGCCTCCTCGTCTCCACGCTGACAATGACGATGCGCATCCCGCCTCCAGCACCTTGCGCCATCGCCGGAGCTGGACCCCAGAACGCCAGCGACCCTGCGAGAATTTGAATGATCCGTTTCATGCCCTTTTCCTCCGGCGTGATTGCCATGAATGGCAAGCGGGCGTGAACTCTAAGGCCCACCAGTGTGAAGGCAGCGTGAAGGGCGCGCGAAGGCAGCGTGAAGAGCGCGCGGCAGCGGCTTGAAGTCAGATCACTTCCCGAACTTCGCAGCTGGAGCGCAAGCTCCAGCTACTGCCATCACGCACGAGGGACAAGCCGCGCAATCCGAGATACCGAAACGCGGTGGTTGCACGAGAACCCCGCCGGGCCGAGCGGCCGTCGAGCGTCGGGACGGGACGCGCGGGAGCAGTGGGTACTGGGTGAAGTGGTAGCGGGGGTAGGATTTGAACCTACGACCTTCGGGTTATGAGCCCGACGAGCTGCCAGACTGCTCCACCCCGCAACCGATCCCCTCATCGAGGGGGCGCGCATTCTGGTTCAAGCGCGCGCGCTTTGCAAACTTGTTTAACCGATGACGCGTGCGCAGAGCTGAATCAACGCGTTGGGCACGATTCCGAGCGCCAGGACCGCGAAAGCGTTCAACGCCAGCACCGCACGCACACCGAATGACGAGGACGGCCCGCTGGGCAGTTCACCGGGCGCGTCGAAGTACATCAGCTTCACCACCCGCAGGTAATAGAACACGCCGATCACGGAAGCCGCGGCGGCGATGATGATCAGCCACACGTGGCCGGAGAGCCACAGCGCCTGGAAGATGTTGAACTTGGCCCAGAAGCCCACGAACGGCGGGATGCCGGCGGTGGAGAACATCAGGAACATCATGGCCAGCGCCAGCAACGGATCGCGCTTGTGCAGGCCCTTGTAGTGGTCGAGCTCGTCGGCCTCGAAGCCCTGGCGCGCCGCCAGCGTGATCACGCCGAAGGAACCCAGTGTCATGATCACGTACACCACGGTGTAGTACAGCGCGGCCTCGTAGCCCGCCGCGGTTCCCGCGACGAAGCCGAGCAGAATGAAGCCCACGTTGCCGATGGCCGAATACGCCAGCATTCGCTTGAGGTTGGTCTGCGCGATGGCCACCACGTTGCCGAATACCATCGACAGCACGGCCAGCGGCGCCAGCATGTCCTGCCACGCCACACCTACAGGGCCCATGCCGTGTGCCAGCAGGCGGAAGGCAAACGCGAACGACGCGATCTTGGGCACGGTGGACAGGAACAGCGTCACGCCCGTGGGCGCGCCGTGGTACACGTCCGGCACCCACATGTGGAATGGCACGGCGCCGAACTTGAACGCCACGCCGATCACCACGAACACGAGACCCAGTATCACGCCCAGGCTCGGGTCGCCCGAAGCGATGGCCGCGAGATCGTCGAGATTCATGTAGCCGGTCAGGCCGTAGATCAGCGACATGCCGTACAACAACATGCCGGACGCGATGGCGCCGAGCACGAAGTACTTCATGGCCGATTCGGCGGCGATGCCCGAGTCGCGGTCGAAGGCCACCATGGCGTACAGCGACAGCGACATGAGCTCGACGCCGATGTA
>JAQSWD010000136.1 GCA_029266835.1 Steroidobacteraceae bacterium | reverse complement strand
TCGAATCGCAACGCGTCGAGGCGATGCCGCAGCTTCGCGCGAACCGAGTCGAGAAAAGCCAGCTCGGATTGCATCAGCGTGCGCGCCTGGTGCGTGGTCGAGATCTCGATCTGGTCGGTGAACCGGGCGTCGACGCGCAGCGTTCCGCGCACGGATTCCAGAGCGAGCTCCGTGACTTGTTCGGGGCGGGTGGCGCGGCGCAGGCATTCATCCAGCGCCTTGTTCGCAGCGGCGAAATCCGGCCGTGCGAGGATGGCCTTGTCCACCAGCGAATCCAGCGCGCGGATGATGCGCGGAGCCACCAGCATCAGCGCCGCCGTACCGAGCGACGCGGCCAGCAGCGGCAAGCCGGGCGACGCGTTGAGTACCTTTATGCTGAATACAGTGGCGATCGTCACGCTCGCCAGCAGCCACAGGCTGCGCTTGGCGATGACGTCGGCGTAGTGGGCCTGCGCCAGCGACACCGCGATGAGTATCGACCAGGGGATGGTCCAGTGACGGCCGATGAGACTGGTGACGGTCAACGCCGTTGCAGGCAAGCGTGACTCGAGCATGCTCAGCAGGATGGCGGCCGTGTGAACGATGGCGAACAGCACCGCGGCGAGCGCGAACCAGCGCGGCATCGTCCTGCGCGCAGGGGTGTCTGGGCGGTTCACGCGGTACACCACTAATGCAACGATGCCCAGCGCCAGCGCGATGTAGAACGACGCGGTCGGGTAACCGCTGGCCTCGAGCCGCCACGAGTACAGGTAGTTGGCACGCGCCATCAGCAGCAGGTTCAGCAACGACGCGCCGGCCGCGAGCGCGAAGAAAGCACTGGCCGCGCGATTGGCCTTGCCGAGGCCCGCCAGCAGCAGACGCCCGATGACGATGGGCCCCAGCAATGTGCAGCTCCAGGCGAATGACTCCGCGAACTTCACGAAAACGGAACCCGCCTCCACGCCCGCCAGCTCCAGCGCGCAGCGCAGGAAGGTGCCGAAAGTCCAGATGAACCCGAGTATCCACAGCAGTAGATAGCCACTGACGCTGCCGGCGGCGCGGTCCACGCGCCATTGCATGTGCCCCAGCATTGCGCTGAGCGTCGCGCCCGTGAGGAATGCGATGGCGTCCAGCGCGACGGTGGTGAGGTCTCGTTCCATTACTTGTCGGTGCCAGGCGCGTGGCACATGGCGCAGCGCGCGCCCGTGCCGGATCGCACCGCGCCGATCGACTCGGGACGGACGGCGCCCTTGCGCAGATCGTCGAAACGCAGTTTCACCTGCTCGGCCGCGAACGCCGATGAACCGTCGACCAACGCGTACTCCGCGCGCGCAGCTTCGAGATCGCCCATTTCAGCGTACACATCGCCCAACAGCACGTGGAGCACATCCTCGGGGCGGCCACCAGGCGCCGCGTCGATGATGAATTGCAGGTCTTCGATGACAGCCCGGGTATCGCGCATGGCCGGCGGAAGGTGAATCATGGTGAAGCCTCGCGTCAACCGGACGGCCGTGGATTTCGGCGCATCGCGGACGGCGGCATTCATTTCTTCGATACCGCCCGCCATTCCGGGGCCATCGCCCTTGAACTGTGCGACCACCAGCGCGGCCATGCCGTGGCTGGACCGCACCAGCGGGTTGTGCGAGTTCAATGTCAACGAGCGCGCATAGGCCTCGCGTGCGCCTTCGCCGATCTCGATGACTTTCGAGAAGTCAGGTTGTCCGGCGAACAACGAACCCTGTAGCGACATGCGTGCATTACCCAGCGCTTCCCAGAGCTTCGCATTGTCGGGCGACTTCGCGACCGCGTCTTCCAGCGACTTCACGAGCGGCGCGGCCACGGCGAGATCGCCCTGGCGGAACTCCAACTGCTTCTGTTGCGACAGGGCCAGGACGGCATTGTCCGCGTCGGTTGCACTCAGCGCCGTGGCGGCGATGATCCAGAGAGGGGAAAACAGCAGATTGACCTTGTACATGGCAGGCACCTCGTGAACGGGAGGCGCCACGGTAGGCGAGGACGAATCGGCCGGCGACGACTATCGAACGAGCGCGGATGAACGAGGGATGAGCGCGGTGGGCGACCGCAGCTGCGCTCCGCAGCGGTTCAGCCCCGCCTTCGTGAGTTCGATGGCAGACATGTCGGTGAAATCGAGCGTGACTGCGGCAGTCACGCGTTCGAAATGCGGCAGCGCTTCCGCATACCAATCGTGGGCGCGTTTGCAATCCCCACGACGCTCGGCGAGGGAACCCAGCAACTGTTGGCTCAGCCCCAGGTGGAAATGCAGGTGAAGGTTGTCCGAATCGCGGGTCAGTACCCGCAGGCGGGTCACGTTGCCGAGCGCGGTTCGTTCCGCTTCCTCGTGCCGGCCGAGTCCGATCAGGATGCGCGCGCGATGCCCGACCAACATGGCGTCGTCCACATCGGTCTGCGCGTTCTTCGCATCGACGCGCAACTGCGCGAGCAGTTCCTGCGCTTTCTCGCAGTGGACCATGGCCTCGGCGAAGTCGCCCGTGTGAAAGAGCATGTTGGCCACATTGGCATGCCCCGCGAAAACAGAGCGGATTTCTTCCGCGCCTCTCTTGTCCGCGGGCGTCCGGTCGAACACCCGCTGATCCGCCGCCAACGATTTTCGATAGTCGGATACCGCCGCGGCCAGGGCCTGCTCGTCACGCTGCGGACCCAGGACCGTGGACGCACTGGCGCCGTAGGCCGTGGCCAACTCACCGGCCACGACGAGATCGTCGGGGAACTCCGCGCTCAGGTCCGCGAGAATCCGGACCCCCATTTTGATGTGCTCGCGCGCCTCGCCCTCATGCCCCGCGAAGTCCATCGTGATGGCGTGCGACACATGCGTTCGCCCGCTCTGCAGCCGCGAACCGCGGTCCGGCGCCAGGCGCATGAGCCGGTCATTGGTTTCGACTGACCTTCGGGACGCAGCGACCGCCGCGGCAGTTTCACCCAGCTGCAGAAGCAGTCGACTCTCGGCACGCAGGCTGGCGGTGAGCACCCGCAATGCGGGCAGGTAGTTCGGGTCGGCCGCCAGCACGCCGTCCGCGAGTTCCGTGCTCTTGCGATAACTGGCCACGGCTTCGGGTTGTTTGCCAATGCTGGCGCCGTAGGGCTGACCCTGTACGTCACCCACCTTGATGTAGGCCTGGGCCAGATCCAGCCGCAGCTCGCGGTCGTCGCCCGCCTCGGTGGCCAGCGTATTCAGATATTTCAGCGCCGTATCCACCAGCAACCCGCGTGCCTCGGTGGAGCCGGGCAGCGGCGCGACGGCATCGTGCACCTGGAACATGAAGGTGTCGGCCAGGTCGCGTACGCTCTGGAAGTGCCGTTCCGCACGCGCACGCTGCGCCTCGGCGATGCGCGCCTCGCGCAGCGAAAACAGCAGACCACCTACGAGCGTGAGCACCACCACGACGGCGGCGGCCAGTTCGAGGCGTCGCCGCCGCAGGAACTTGCCCGCGCGGTAGCTCAAGTGGTCGCCGCGGGCGATGACGGGGAGGCCACGCAGATACCGGTGCACGTCTTCGGACAGCTGGTCGACCGAGACGTATCGACGCGAGGGCTCCTTGCGCAAAGCACGCAGGCAGATGGCGTCGAGGTCGGCCGACACGCCCGGAGGCTCGGGCTCCGTTTCGCAGATTTCGCGGATCGCATCCTGCGTGGTGTCGAGGCTGCCGCGATAGGGGCTGCGGCCCGACAACAGTAGATAGAGAAGCACGCCCAGCGAGTACACATCGCTGGCGGTGGTGATCGGACGCCCCAGCACCTGCTCGGGACTGGCAAAGCCCGGCGTGAACGTCTGCATCAGCGTGGCGGGTGGCTGCGTGATGTCACTGGCCGAAGGCCTCAGCAGCTTGGCAATGCCGAAGTCCAGCAGCTTCACCTGGCCCTCCGAGGTCACCAGGATATTGCCGGGCTTGAGGTCGCGGTGCACCACCAGCCGCTGGTGCGCGTAACTCACCGCGCCGCAGACTTCGCGGAACAGGTCGAGGCGCTTCTCGATCGGCAACGGCGCGCAATACGTGTCGATGGGCTTGCCTTCCACCAGCTCCATGACGAGATACGGAATGCCCTGCGCACTGGCGCCACCGTCGATGAGCCGCGCGATGTTAGGGTGTTCGAGTGTCGCCAGGATCTGCCGCTCGGTGCGCAGCCTCTGCAACACGTAAGCGGCCTGGTAGCCCGCGGGCACGAGCTTGATGGCCACTTCCTTGTCGTACTCGGCGTCCACGCGCCGCGCGCGGTACACCTCGCCCATGCCGCCGTGGCCTAGCAGGGCGGTGAGCTCGTACGGACCCAGGCGTTGGCCTATCCACTGCTCGGCCCCCGCGCGGAAAGCGGAACCGGTGACGTAAGCGGCGGCGGGCATATCGACGATGGCGCCTTCACGCGAATGCGCCAGGAGCGATTCCACTTCGGTACGCAGGTCCGCGTCGCCGTCGCAGGCTTCGTCGAGGAATGCGCCCCTCGCTTCGGGGGCGAGCGCGTTCGCGTCACCGAACAACTGCTTGATGCGTTGCCAGCGTTCGTTCAAGCGGTGCTCTCCAGTTCGCGCTGCAGCCAGGCGCGCGCCAGGGCCCACTCGCGTTTCACGGTGGCGGAAGACACGCCCACCACCTGCGCGGTTTCCTCGATCGACAGGCCGCCGAAGAATCTCAGTTCGACCAGCCGGCCCTGGTCGGCATCGAGCGCCTCCAGCTTGTGCAGGGCGTCGTCGATGGCTTCGAAGTCCACGCGCGTGTCGAGCGGTGGGCCGTCGGTGCGCGGCGCGTCGTCGTCCTCGGCCAGCAGCAGTTGCTCCACGTCCACCTGTTCGTCGCGCACGCCACGCTTCTTCGCGGACCGCCGGCGTGCGTGGTCCACGAGGATGCGGCGCATCGCCTGCGAGGCGACGCCGAAGAATTGCGCGCGGCCCTGCCAGTCGACGTTGGCTTGATCCACCAGCTTGAGAAATGCCTCGTGGACCAGGGCGGTGCGTTGCAGCGTGTGCGCCGAACGCTCGCGCCGCAGGTGACGCAACGCCATGGCGCGCAGCTCCTGGTAGACCAGCGGCAACAGCGAGTCCAGCGCGGCCTTTTCGCCCGCGCGCCAGCGCAGCAGCAACTGCGTGATGTCACCCGCGGGGCTCTTGTTCATGGGGGCCATGGATCGAGGTGGCGTTGATCCAGTTTCACCGCCGTTTGCGCTCTATTCAATAGGTAGCCGCAATTCGGGAGGACAAACATGAAAATTCGCGCGTTTTGCGCCGCCGCGGCGTTGTCCGCCGCCAGCGCGTGGGTAAACGGCCAGGATTACCAGGCCATGGCCAAGGCCATGGAGCAGGCCCAGGCCGAGGCCTCGAAGCCCGGCGACGACAAGCTCACCTGCGATCAATTGGAGGAACAATTGTTCGCAATGACGCAGGACCCCGAGTTCCAGGCACACGTGGAAGCCACCGGCGTCGAAGCCGAGAAACGGCAGGCGGAGATGAAGCTCGACAAGGGGCAGGTCGCCATGCAGACCTTCCGCGCCGCGCTCATGACGAGCGTGCCCGGCGCCGCGATGGGCGGCATGGCGCAGGCGCAGTCGCAGGCCATGGCCCAGGGAATGCAGGGCATGAAGCAGATGAAGGAACGCTCGGAGCGGGCGCAGAAGATGGTCGGCCTTCTGCCCGCGTTGATGCGCGGGCAGCGCGTGATCGAGCTTGCGGTGGCGAAGCAGTGCGAGTGGGCGAAGGCGGCCGAGACGGCGGACTAGGAGCCAGTCGGTGAAGCTCCGAGTCATCGCGGGCGTGGTGACGCTGGCCCTGCCGTCGTTGCTGTTCGCCGCCGATAAAGGCGCGTGCCCGTTGCCGCTCGCAAAGCAGTTGAAGTCCGTCAGCGCTTTCGCGCCCATCCACAAGTTCGTGGTGAACGAACCCCGCTGCGTGAACTGCCATGGCGGAGTGAATCCTCATATCGACGAACCGGGACCCGACCCCGATGCTCCCGATGAAGTGCCTTCGAGAGTCGCGCATGGCCCGGGCGCCATCGACCGATTTGTCGTTCCGGACGCCCAGGGACGCCGGACCATGGAAGTGACATGCAATGGCTGCCATGACGGCATGGCGCCGAGGGGCGACGGCTCCAATTCGCGCTGGTTCACGGCGCCGCCGTTCCTCACATTCCTGGACAAGGACGCGCCGACACTTTGCAAGCAGTTCAAGCGAGCCACCGGCTCCGCGGAACACTTCGTGGGCCATCTGGTCGATGACAACGGCGGCAACGCCTTCACCAAGACAGCATTCGCCGGAAACCGGGGTGTCGAGGGCCTCGAGCCGATACCGCCGTCGATCTCGCACGCCGCGTTGATCCGTCTCGGGCGCGAGTGGATAGACGCCATGGGCGGGGAATTCAAGGGTGACGAGAGTTGCGGATGTGAGCCGCAAATGAGGGGCAAGTTCACTTCGCTCGATTCTTCGTCCCTGGACTCGGTGAAAGTCACCGGCGACCTCGTGTGGAAGCTGGACCCGCAAAGCGGCGCGCCGCCGGGTGGTCCCATGGTGTTCAAACCGAAGAGCGGGTCGATCACCGTCGAGCTCAAGTTCAATGCGCCTGGCATCGCCAGCCGGTGCGAGGGGCTGGGCAGCAAGACGTTCAATGTCGAGAGCCTGTCGCGCAGCGCTCTGCGCCTCATGAAGCTGGAGCTCGAGGAAGACGGGCGTTATCGCGTGATGCTGGTCATTCCCGACAATCCCGATCCTTTTCCCACATGGATGCTTGATGGCAAGTGCGTGTTTCCAAACATCGTGGCTCCGGCGCCCATGGCCGTGAAGTACATCTCCATGGCGCTGGGGAAGCAGCAGGGCGCCGTCGATCCGGAGAAGGGGATCATCGGTGAGCTGAATCCGCCCATTCGGCGAGGCCCGCGGACCATCACAGGCCACTGGTCATTCGAATAAAGGAGTCACTCCCCATTTGCTGGCAAAAGGGGTCAGGCCTCCCGATCAGGCCTTCGATCGAGCCAGAGCGATGCCGTACTCCGCGTTGCCGCGACCCTTACGCGTTCAGCGCCGCACGCCGCTTCGCCACTTCCGCGATCACCTCGTCCGCCACGTTCTTCGGCACCGGATCGTAGTGCGAGAACTCCATGGTGAACGACGCGCGGCCCGAGCTCATCGAGCGCAGCTGACCGATGTATCCAAACATCTCGGACAGCGGAATCGTCGCCACCACGGCCGTGTTCGTCCCACGCTCCACCTGCTCGAGGATCGTGCCGCGACGACGGTTCATGTCGCCGATCACGTCACCCAGGTAGTCGCCAGGCGTCACGGTCTCCACCTTCATCACCGGCTCCAGCAGCTGCGGAGCGGCCTTCTTGATCGCTTCGCGGAAGCAGGCCTTCGCGGCGATTTCGAACGTCAGCGCGTTCGAGTCCACGCACGGCCGGGACGAACTCGCGCGGCACCGAGCCGCCGACCGTCTCGTCCACGAACTCGAAGCCCTTGCCGCGCTCGAGCGGCTCGAACTTGATCCACACTTCGGCGAACTGGCCCGAACCGCCGGTCTGCTTCTTGTGCACGTAGTGTTCGTCGATCGACTTGGTGAAGCTCTCACGGTAAGCCACCTGCGGCTCGCCCATCGTGCCTTCCACGCCGAACTCCGTGCGCATGCGATCGAGCGTCACTTCGAGGTGCAGCTCGCCCATGCCGCGCAGAATCGTCTCGTTCGTCTCGCGATCCGTTTCCAGATGCAGCGAAGGATCGGCACGAACCATCTTGCCCAGCGCCGCGCCGAACTTCTCGGCTTCGGCCTTGCTCTTCGCCTTCACCGACACCGAGATCACCGGGTCCGGGAAGCGCATGCGCTCCAGCACCACCTGGTTCTCCGAGTCCGCCAGCGTGTCGCCGGTATCCGTTTCGGCCAGCGAGACGAGGGCGATGATGTCGCCCGCGCGCGCTTCTTCGATCGGGTTCTGCTTGTCGGCGAACATCTCGACCATGCGGCCGATTTTTTCGCGCTTGCCGCGCGTGGTGTTCGTCACCGACATGCCCTTGGTGAGCACGCCCGAGTACACGCGCACGAAGGTGAGCGCGCCGTAGGTGTCGTTGATCACCTTGAACGCCAGGCCCGCGAAGGGCGCGTCGTCCGAGCACACGCGCTCGCCGGTCGGGTTGCCGTCCGCGTCCACCGTCGCGATGGCCTGCACGTCCGTCGGGGCCGGCATGTAGTCGACCACCGCGTCCAGCACCTGCTGCACGCCCTTGTTCTTATAAGAGGAGCCGCAGAGCACCGGGTTGAAGGCGCCCGCGATCACACCCTTGCGGATGCACTTGCGCAGCGTGTCCGCCGAAGGCGCTTCGCCGTCGGTCAGGTACTTCTCCATCGCCGCGTCGTCCATCTCCAGCGCCGTGTCGACCAGCTCCGCGCGGTACTTGGCGTAGTTGTCGAGGATCTTGCGATCCGACGGCACCGTGATGCCCAGCTTGTCCGCCAGGCCCGAGCCGTCACCCACCGGGATGATTTCCCACTTGGCATCCTTGTCGTCCGAGCTCCACACCAGCGCGTTCTGCTCGACCAGTCGCGTCCTTGTCGTCCGAGCTCCAGACGAGCGCGGTTTCTTCGACCAGGTCGATCATGCCCTTGAAGTTGTCTTCCGAGCCGATCGGGAGCTGGATCACCAGCGGACGCGCGCCGAGGCGCGTCCTGATCATGTCCACGCAGCGCACGAAGTTCGCGCCCGAGCGGTCCATCTTGTTCACGTAGCAGATACGCGGCACGTTGTAGTTGTTAGCCAGGCGCCAGTTCGTCTCCGACTGCGGCTCCACGCCCGCCACGCCGTCGAACACGACGACCGCGCCGTCGAGCACGCGCAGCGAACGGTTCACCTCGATGGTGAAGTCCACGTGCCCGGGGGTGTCGATGACGTTGATCTTCTTCTTGCGCCAGAAGGTCGACACGGCCGCCGACTGAATCGTGATGCCGCGCTTCTGTTCCTGTTCCAGGTAGTCGGTCGTCGTCGAGGACTTCAGGTCCTTCGTGTCGTGGATGTCGACGATCGTGTGCTTCTTGCCCGTGTAATAAAGAATGCGCTCGGTGGTGGTGGTTTTACCGGCGTCGACGTGGGCGATGATTCCGATATTGCGGATGTCGCTAAGGGGCGTGGTACGGGCCATTGCAAAGTTCTCTTTGAATTCAGGGGGTTGGAACAGGCAATGCCCTGTCCCGGGGCGTTTTTCGAGCGGCGAATGGTAGT
>JAQSWD010000135.1 GCA_029266835.1 Steroidobacteraceae bacterium | reverse complement strand
CTGGAGCATCAGGTCCGTCATATGAAATGGGGACATTCCTCGTTTTCTAGAAAATGGGGACGCGGCTGGCGCGTCGCGGTGTCGTCATCGGAGGCGAAGCGTTTCCGTCGCTCACTTTCGGGCGCGGCCTTCGGCCGTTCCCTCGCGGGGAGCTACGCAGACAGAGCTGTCAGCCGCGCGAAGCGCATTTATGGACGACGCCGCTTCGGCGGCGTAGGAGTGGGGCGTGAGCCCCTGAGAATCCCTTCGCGCTTTACGCTTCCCGCTCGGCGCCCTCTACTTCGCGACGGGGTCATCAGCCGCGTCCCCATTTTCTAGAAAACGAGGAATGTCCCCATTAAAGGTCGTCTGACAAAGGCTGAGATCGGCGCGCTGGTGAGCGCGAGTCACCATGAGCCCCGGTCGTTGCTCGGGTATCACGAGTTTGCGCGCAGCGAGAGCACGCCCTTGTGCGTGGTGCGGGTGCTGGAGCCGGGCGCGGATGCGGTGGAGGTGTTCTGGGAGGATGAGCCGGCGACGCTGCATTCGTTGAAACGCGTGCATGAGGCGGGGCTGTTCGAGGGCAGCATTCCGCATCGGCGGCCGCTGGTGCCTTACAAGTTGCGCATCCGGTTTCCGGATGGGCACGAGCTCACCAAGCACGACACGTATTTCTTCTCGCACGAGCTTTCGGATTTCGATCTCTATCTGTTCGGCGCGGGCCGGCACTACGGCCTGTACCACAAGTTCGGCGCGCATCCGCGCGTGCGCGACGGCGTGGCCGGAACGCATTTCGCGGTCTGGGCGCCCAATGCGAAGCGCGTGAGCGTGGTGGGCAGCTTCAACTTCTGGGATGGCCGCAAGCATGCCATGCAGGCGCGCGGCGGCTCGGGGGTGTGGGAGCTGTTCGTGCCAGGCGTCGGCGAGGGGGCTGAATACAAGTTCGAGATCCGCTCGCAGAAGAACAATCTTCTGCTGAAGTCGGATCCTTTCGGGTTTCAGATGCAGAAGCGGCCCGAGACCGCGTCGATCGTTGCCAATCTCGAAGGTCACGAGTGGGGCGATGGCGACTGGATGCGCGAACGCGCGCAGCGTGACTGGCGGCGTTCTCCCATCAACATCTACGAGGTGCACCTCTCGAGCTGGAAACACGCCTGGGGCAGGCAGCCGCCGTTCTATACCTGGGCGGAAGCGGCCGACACGCTGATCCCGTACGTGGTCGACATGGGCTACACGCACATCGAGCTCATGGGCGTCGCCGAACATCCCTTCGACGGCAGCTGGGGATACCAGGTGGTGGGCTACTTCGCGCCCACCTCGCGCTTCGGTACGCCCAAGGACTTCATGGCTTTCGTCGACAAGTGCCACCAGGCCGGCATCGGCGTCATCCTCGACTGGGTGCCGGCGCATTTTCCCAAAGACGCGCACGGACTCGCCGAGTTCGACGGCACCGCGCTGTACGAACACGAGGACACGCGCCTCGGCGAACACATGGACTGGGGCACGAAGATCTTCAACTTCGGCCGGCACGAGGTGAAGAATTTCCTGGTCGCCAATGCGTTGTACTGGCTCGACCAGTATCACGTCGACGGGCTGCGCGTGGACGCGGTGGCCTCGATGTTGTACCTCGACTACAGCCGCAAGGCCGGCGAGTGGGTGCCTAACAAGTATGGCGGCCGCGAGAATCTCGACGCGCTCGAGTTCCTGCGCGAATTCAACACCGTGGCGCATGGCAACCATGCGGGCGTGCTGACCATAGCCGAGGAATCCACCGCGTTTCCCGGTGTCTCGCGCCCCGTGCATCTCGGCGGCGTGGGCTTCTCGTTCAAGTGGAACATGGGGTGGATGAACGACACCCTGCATTATTTCGAGAAAGACCCCGTCTACCGCCGGCACGAACACAACAAGATCACGTTCTCGTTCATGTACGCCTGGACCGAGAACTTCATCCTGCCCATCTCGCATGACGAAGTGGTGCACGGAAAAAAATCCCTGCTCGACAAGATGCCGGGTGACGAATGGCAGAAGCGGGCCAATTACCGGCTGTTCATGGCTTACATGACGGCGCATCCCGGCAAGAAGCTCATGTTCATGGGTTCGGAGTTCGGGCAGTGGCATGAATGGCGCGAACACGAGCAACTCGACTGGCCTCTGCTGGCGAACGAGAATCATCGTGGCCTGCAGCAGCTCAACCGCGAGCTTGCGGGGCTTTATCGCCGATTGCCGCAGTTCCACGCCAGCGATTGCGACGCGGGCGGTTTCCGCTGGAGCGACCTGCACAATTCCGAGGAGAGCGTGTTCGCCTTCCTGCGGCAGGAGCATGGGCACGCGCCGGTCATCTGCATATTCAACGCAACGCCGGTGCCACGCGAAGACTACTGGCTGGGTGTGCCTGACCCGGGACGTTACGAGGTGGTCTTCGATTCGGATCATCCGGGCTTCGGGGGTTCCGGTTTCGCCGTCGCCAGCGGCTACGAGGCCTTCGAGCACACCGTGCATGGATATCCGTATGCCTTGCGCATGCGGCTGCCGCCGCTCTGCGGTGTCTACCTCAAGAGGTCTGGCGGATGAAGGACGGATCGCCCGATGTCCTCGGGGCGACGGTCACTCCCGGCGGCGTGAATTTCGCCATTCGTTCGCGCGCCGCCACGCGCGTGGACATCTGCCTGTTCGACTCCACGGGCAGGAACGAGACGGCTCGGCTGACCCTGCCGAAGAAGACGGGCGCGGTGTTCCACGGCCTGGTCGAGCCCGAGTTCGCGCGCGTGGGAACGCTGTACGGCATACGCGTGTTCGGTGCCTACGACCCGCGCGAAGGATATCGCTTCAACTCGAACAAACTGCTGATCGACCCCTGGGCGCGCGACATCGTCGGCCAGGTCGAGTGGAACCCCGCGGTGCTGGGGTACGACGCCACCGATCCCGAGGGCCTGAAGCCCAGCCTGGCCGACAGTGCTCCCTACATGCCGCGTGCGCGCGTGATCGACGGCGTCTTCGACTGGAACGGCGACAAACTACCCGCGGTGCCCTGGCGAGACACTTTCATCTACGAGCTGCACGTCAAGGGTTTCACGCAGCTGCACCCCGAGGTGCCGCCGGAATGGCGCGGAAAATACCTGGCGCTCACGGTGCCCGCGGTCATCGATCACCTGAAGTCACTGGGAGTCACGGCCGTGGAGCTCATGCCCGTGCACGCCATGGTCGACGAAGGGTTTCTCAGCGAAAAAGGCCTGACAAACTACTGGGGTTACAACACGGCGTGCTGGTTCGCGCCGACGAACCGTTATGCGGTCAAGGACCCGGTGGTGGAACTCAAGCAGGCGGTCAAGGCGCTGCACAAGGCCGGCATCGAAGTGATCCTCGACGTGGTCTACAACCACACGGCCGAGGGTAATGAGCTGGGCCCCACGCTCAACTACAAGGCCATCGACAACCGGGCTTACTACTTCCATCGCGCGGCCGACCGGCGTTTTTACGACGACGTCACCGGCTGCGGCAATACCGTGGCCTGCGATCACCCCATCGTGCAGGCGGACATAGTTGCCTCGCTGCGTTACTTCGCCGAGGAATTCCGCATCGACGGCTTCCGCTTCGATCTGGCGACCGTCCTCGGGCGCGACCGTTCCGGTTTCAATTCGAATGCGGCGTTCTTCGCCATGATCGCCGCGGACCCGGTGCTGGCCTACGTGAAACTCATCGCCGAGCCCTGGGATGTGGGCCTCGGCGGCTATCAACTGGGCAATTTTCCGCAGGGCTGGTCGGAGTGGAACGACCGCTTCCGCGACACCATGCGCGCGTTCTGGCATGGCGGGCGGCGCATGGTGGGCGGATTCGCCGAACGCTTCGCGGGTAGTTCGGACCTGTTCCGCCGCAATGGGCGCAAGCCCACGGCCAGCATCAATTTCGTCGCCGCGCACGACGGCTTCACGCTGCGCGACTCGGTCAGTTACAACGAGCGGCATAACGAGGCCAATCTGGAGCACAACCGCGATGGCCATTCCAACAACCACAGCTGGAACTGCGGCGTGGAAGGGCCCACCGAAGATGCCGGCGTCATCGCGCTGCGGCGGCGGCAGGTGCGCAACATGCTGACCACGCTGTTCTTCGCGCAGGGTGTGCCCATGCTGCTCGCCGGCGACGAGCTTTACCGCACGCAGAAGGGCAACAACAACGCCTATTGCCAGGACAACGAGATCAGCTGGGTGGACTGGGCGAGCCTCAAGGAGGACGACGGGCTGCTGCAGTTCGTGCGCCAGCTGTCGGCGTTGCGCCGCGCGCATCCGGAGCTCCGCCGGGACCGATTCCTCAAGGGCGCCCTGCAAGCCAGCCACTCGCGCGACATTTCGTGGTGGCACCCGGCCGGCCACGAACTCGCCGACCAGGAGTGGAATGACCCCGAGCTGCGCAGCCTCGCGGTGGCGTTTGGCGGCACGGCCGCGCAGCAGGACCTGGTGTTGCTGCTGAATCCCACCGAGTCCGAATGCGAGTTCAGGCTGCCCGCGCTGGCCTCGCCGCAGCCCTGGGAGGTGGTGATCGACACCGCGCATCCCGTGGGTGTGTTGTCCGGCTTCCGCCTGCCACCTGGGGCGGTGAGAGTCGGGCCGCATCAGACGCTGGTGTTGCGACGTGCCGCCTGAGCCAGCTTCCGACCTGGAACTCGCGCCGTTGATCGAGCGGCTGGCCCGCGCTCGTGGCATTGGCGACGCCTATCACTCGTACAAGGGCGAGCTGAAGCAATTTTCGCTGGAGACGAAGGCGGCCATCCTGCGCGCCATGCATTGCCGGCTGGGCGATGCGGCCCAGATCGAAGCCCAGATTGCCGAATCCGAAGCGCTGCATCCTTCCGGGTTGTTAGGCGACGTCGCCGTGTCCCGGGTTGGTGCGCGCAACGTGCGCGTGAACACACCGGCCATCGACCAGAATGCGCTGCTGCGCTGGCGCGTGGTGCTGGAGCAGGGCGCCGAGCGCGGTGGCGAGGTGCGTGCCTGGAGCTTGCCGGAGCGCGGCTCGTACCAGCGCGAAGGACGCTGGTACATGCTGCGCGACCTGCCGCTGCCCGAAGACCTGCCGCCGGGTTACCACCGCCTGGAAATCGACCTGGAGTTCAGCGGCCGGGAGAGTTGCCCTTTGATCGTCGCCCCGGATCGTGCGCATGAACCTGCCGAGCTCGCCGCTTCGGGGAAAGTCTGGGGCGTGGCCGCGCAGATCTACACGCTGCGCTCCGACGACAACTGGGGCATCGGCGACTTCACCGATCTCGCCGAACTGCTGCGCCTGGCGGCGGCGGCCGGCGCGGGATTCGTGGGTGTGAGCCCGTTGCATGCGCTGTTTCCTTCCGATCCGTCGCTGTACTCGCCATATTCGGCCTCGAGCCGGCACGCCTTGAACGTCATGTTCATCGACGTGAACGCGGTTCCCGACGTACGCGCCTCGGAGCGGGCGCGGGCTCTCGCAGAAACGCGCGTGTTCAAGGCGAAGCTGGCGCAGGTGCGCGCGGCTTCACAGGTGGACTACGCGGGCGTGGCGGCGCTCAAACTACCGGTGCTCGAGGCGGGTTACCGTCTGTTCCGCGAAGTCCACCTGGACACGCACACGCCGCGCGCCTCGCAGTTCCGTGATTTTCTCGCCGAACACGGTGAGCCGTTGCGCCTGCATGCGCTGTTCGACGCGCTGGATCGGCATTTCCGCAAGACGCTGGGCTCGAACGCCGGCTGGCAGAACTGGCCGAAGGAGTACCGCGACCCGCGCGGCGACGCCGTGCAACGGTTCGCCCGCGAACACACCGACGACGTGGATTTTTTCGCCTACCTGCAGTGGCTGGCAGCCGATCAGCTCGGTGCCGTGCGCCGGCTGGCGCGCGAACTCGGCCTCGGCGTGGGGCTGTACGGTGATTACGCCGTTGGCGTGAATGCTTCGGGCTCCGAAACCTGGTCCGACCAGACTCTCTACTGCATGGGTGCGGCCATCGGCGCGCCGCCCGATCCGCTGGGCGTGGCGGGACAGGAGTGGGGCATCCCGCCCCAGGATCCACGCCAGTTGCGGCGCACGGCGTATGCGCCTTTCGCCGCGCTGGTTCGCGCCAGCATGCGCAATTGCGGGGCGCTGCGGCTCGACCACGTGATGGCGCTGTTCCGGCAATGGTGGGTGCCGCGCGGATACAAGTCGGTGGATGGCGGCTACGTGCACTATCCACTCGAGGACTTGCTGGGCGTGGTGGCGCTCGAGAGTCACCGCAACCATTGTCTGGTCGTCGGTGAGGATCTCGGCGTGGTGCCGGACGAGATCCGCCGGGCATTGCCGCAATTCGGCGTGTACCACTACAAGGTGGTGATGTTCGAGCAGCGCGAAGGCGAGTTCGTCGCGCCATCAGACTATGTGCGCCCGGCGCTGGCCACGGTCACGACGCACGACCTGCCCACTCTCAATGGCTGGTGGACCGGCCACGACATAGACCTGTGGCAGAAGCTGGGCTTCTACGCCGATGAATCGGTCGGAATGGCCGCCCGCGCCGAACGCGACCGCGAGAAGCAAAGGCTGCTGCGTGCATTGAATCGCGAGGGCCTGTGGCCGGCGGCGTCCGACGATGCGTCAGCCTCCCAACCCTCGACGCCGTATTCGGCGGAGCTGTCACGGGCGATCCACGTTTACCTGGGCCGCAGCAACGCCGCGCTGGTCACGGTGCAGCTCGAAGACATGATAGGCATGCGGGAGCCCGTGAACATCCCCGGCACCAGCAGCGAGTACTCGAACTGGACGCGGCGCATACCGCTGTCCGCGCGGGAGATCTTCGCGCGTGATGACGTGCGCGCGCTGGCCTCGGCCATCTCGGCCTCGCGTATCATGTAGTCATGCTCCAGTCACTGATCTACACGGCGCAGCGCGCCGGCGGCGCCATCATGGCGGTGTATGCCAAGGGCTTCGACGTGCGCGACAAGGCCGATGCCTCGCCCGTCACCGTCGCGGACGAGGCCGCGGAGAAGATCATTCTCGAAGACCTGGCGGAAATCGCGCCGGGGATTCCCGTGGTGGCCGAAGAGTCGGTCGCCGGCGGCAAGGTGCCCGAGGTGGCCGAGCGCTTCTTCCTCGTGGATCCGCTCGACGGCACCAAGGAGTTCATCAGTCATCGCGACGAGTTCACGGTCAACATCGCGCTCATCGAGAACGGCGAGCCGGTGCTGGGCGTGGTGCTGGCGCCCGCCCGCCGCGAGCTTTTCTGGGGGGATGTGCGCGCCGGCCGCGCCGGCCACATGGACGCCGAGCCCGACGGCACCATGCCGCTGATGGGCGCGCCGCTGCGCGCGCGACTGACGCCGCAGCAGGGCCTGGTGGCCGTGGCGTCGCGCTCGCACCGTTCGCCCGAGACCGACGCTTTCCTCGCTAACTACCCGGTGAGCGAGTTCCGCTCCATCGGTTCCTCGCTCAAATTCTGCCTGCTGGCGGCCGGGCAGGCGGACCTGTACCCGCGCCTGGGCCCGACCATGGAGTGGGACACCGCCGCGGGCCAGGCCGTGCTGGTCGCCGCGGGCGGGCGTGTCACGACGCTCGAGGGTGAGCCATTCCGCTA
>JAQSWD010000016.1 GCA_029266835.1 Steroidobacteraceae bacterium | reverse complement strand
CGCGGTCACGCATCACGATGATGCGCGAGGAGACGCGTAACAGCTCCTCGACCTCGGCGGAAATGAACACCAGCGCCATGCCGTCGGCGGCGAGTTTCAACAGGAGGTTCATGATCTCCTGCTTGCCCGCAACGTCTATGCCGCGCGTGGGCTCATCGAGTATCAGCAGGCCGGGGTCGATGGCCAGCGCGCGGGCGATCAGGCACTTCTGCTGGTTTCCGCCCGACAGCTCGCCGATGGGGAAAGTTTGCGCCACAGGCCCATGCGCGCCTGCAGCGACAACACGATGTTGTCGCGGATCGAGAGGTCGTCGACGATGCCCTCGGTCTTGCGCTCCTCGGGGCAGAACGAAAGGCCCAGGGCGATTGCCGTCGCCGGTTCACCCAGTTTCACGGGCTCGCCCTTGATGTGCAGCTCGCCCGAATGCGGCTGGTCGAGGCCGGCCAGCAGTCGCGCCACCTCCGTGCGGCCCGAGCCCAACAAGCCCGCGAAACCCAGGATTTCGCCGGGCCGGATCTCGAGGTTCACGCCGCTGACTCCGCCCTGGCGCCGCAGGTCGCGCGCGCTCACGAGCGGCGCCGCCGTTTCGTCGGTGGCGGAACGCGCGATGGGCGCGCTTTCATTCGAGACAGTGCGGCCGACCATCGCCGACACCAGCGCCGCATGGTCGAGCTGCGAGGCCAGATGCTCGCCGACCAGTTTGCCGTTGCGCAGGACGGTGATGCGATCGCAGACCTCGTACACCTGGTCGAGGAAGTGCGTGACGAACAGGATACTCATGCCCGAATGGCGCAAGCCGCGCAGCGCCTTGAACAGCTGCGCGACTTCGTCGCTGTCGAGGCTGGAGGTAGGCTCGTCGAGGATCAGCACCTTGGCCGAGATGTCGAGCGCGCGCGCGATGGCCACCATCTGCTGCAGGGCCACCGAGTAGGCGCCCAGTTCCCGGCGCACGTCGATGTCCACATCCAGGCGGAGCAGAAGTTCACGCGCGCGGGCATTCACCGAGCGCCAGTCGATGCCGCCGCCGCGTGTCCACGGCTTTCGCGGCTGGCGCCCGGCGAAGATGTTCTCGGCCACCGAGAGGTTGGTGCAGAGATTCACCTCTTGATAGACGGTGCTGATGCCCAGTCTTTGCGCATCCAGCGTGGAGGCCGGCGCGATGGCTTGCCCATCGAGCAGGATGCCGCCTTTCTGCAGCTTCTCGACACCCGTGAGCACTTTGATCAGCGTGGACTTGCCGGCGCCGTTCTGCCCCATCAACGCATGCACTTCTCCGGCGCGCAGGCACAGGTCCACGCCATCGAGCGCGGGTTTTCCCGCGTAAGCGTGGACGATGCCGCGTGCCTCGAGCACCGGCCGGGGCGCGCCGTGATCCGCCACGGCTCTCTCAATACTTGCGCGTGGGCAGGACTTCGGCCGCGGTTTCCATCGGGAACACCGATTCCTCGGTGACGATGCGACGCTCGATGGTTTCGCCGGCGGCGACTTTCTTCACGGCTTCCATGAGCTGCGGCCCCAACAGGGGGCTGCATTCCACGGTGACGTTGAGCTTGCCGGCAATCATGGCTTCGAAAGCGCCTTTCACGCCGTCGATGGAAATGATGATGATGTCCTTGCCCGGCGCGAGGCCTGCTTCCTCGATGGCCTGGATGGCGCCGATGGCCATGTCGTCGTTGTGCGCGTACAGCACGTTGATGTTCCGGCCTTCGGCCTTGAGGAAGGCCTCCATGACTTCCTTGCCCTTGGCGCGGGTGAAGTCACCGGTCTGCGAGCGGATCACCTTGAAGCGTTCATCGGCGCCAATGATCTCCGCGAACCCCTTCTTGCGATCGTTGGCCGGGGCCGAACCCACGGTGCCCTGCAGTTCGACGATCTTGATCTCGCCCTTCACGTCCTTGCCCGCGCCGGTGGCGTAGTACTCGGTGAGCCAGCGGCCGGCCTTGCGGCCTTCCTCGACGAAATCGGAACCGATCAGCGAGAGATACAGTGACTCGTCGGAAACCTGTACGGCGCGGTCGGTGAGGATCACCGGAATCTGGGCGGCCTTCGCTTCTCGCAGCACGGTTTCCCAGCCAGTCTCGACGACGGGCGAGAAGGCGATGACGTCGACGCGCTGCGCGATGAAGGACCGCAGCGCCTTGATCTGGTTTTCCTGCTTCTGCTGCGCGTCGGAGAAGCGCAGGTTGATGCCGGCTTCCTTGGCGGCGCTTTGCACCGAGGTGGTGTTCGCGGTGCGCCACTCGCTCTCCGCGCCAATCTGGCTGAAGCCCAGCGTGATCTGCTTGCTGGCGTCGCCACCCTTGTCGCCACCCGCCGGGGACTCCGAATTCGAGCAGGCCACGAGCAGCGAAGCCGCGGCCACCAGGGCCACCGGAAAACGAACGATATGCAGCAGTCGATTCATCTTTCCCCCAGGACTTGTCCGTATTGTTTGGCTACATCTGGCGTACGCCACCAAAGGCGAATCCGCTGTCCACCCGCGCGAGGACGTTGACCAATGGCGCGCCGAGGTCGGGCAGATCCACCTCAAAGACATCTCCAGGTTCGGTTTGCACGCCATCCGCGAAACTCACGGTGGCCGTACCGAAGAAATGCAGGTGCACGTCCCCGGGCCGGCGGTGCGCCGAATACTTGAAGTGGTGATATTCGAGGTTGGCGAGAGAATGGCACATGTTGTTCTCGCCCGTGACAAAAGGACGTTCCCAGATCACCAGGCTTCCGCGCCGGATGCGGCTGACGCCTGCCATGTGCGGCGGGGGCGCGCCCGTGCGCAATTCGGGGCCCACCGCGCAGGGACGCAGTTTCGAATGCGCGAGATACAGGTAGTTCTGGCGCTCGGTGACGTGGTCGCTGAATTCGTTGCCGATGGCGAAGCCCAGCCGATGCGGCGTGCCGCCCGGGCCGATGAGATACAGGCCGACCAGTTCGGGCTCTTCGCCGCCATCGAGCGCAAAGTCCGGTGAGGGAAGCGGCGCCCCGCAGCCCACGACGCTTTCGCCATCGCCCTTGTAGAACCACTCCGGCTGCGCGCCAGGCGCCCCGCCCGTGGGGCGGCCGCCTTCGATTCCCCACTTGAACATCTGCATGGTGTCGGTGAGCGCGCCCGCATTCGCGGCGAGCTTCTGATGCATGGCGTCGCGCGCCGAAGCGCTGCCGTAATGGGTGAGGCCGGTACCCGATACCAGGCAGCGGGACGGGTCGGGATGCGTGAGCGGTGGCAGCACGCGCCCGGATGTCAGCAAAGTCGAATAGGGGAGGCTGGCGGGCTCTTTATGTATATCAGCGAAGGCAGCGAGCGGCTCGCCCGCCGCCAGCGCGGCCCGCGCCAGCTCGTACGTGGAATCGAATTTCCCCAAACCCCCGACGAATGAGCCGTCCGGGGTGACCCAGCCCGCGCGCGGCTGGTCGTTTTCGTTGAGGAATTGGATGAGTCGCAAGCCCGGAATCATGGTATTCGTATCGATATCCAACAAGCCCGAGATTGGTACTCAGCTATATTCATCGTTATATCTTTCCCGGGCCGAGATTCTGAGGGGATACAAGCAAATGACGGCGACCACGCCCTGGTTCATCCGGGCGCGTCTCAAGACGCGCCAGCTCATGCTGCTCACGGCCATCTGCGACGAGGGGAACATCCATCGCGCCGCCGAAGTGCTCAACATGTCGCAGCCTGCGGCATCAAAGCTGCTGAAGGATCTCGAAGACATGCTCGGCGTGTCGTTGTTCGAGCGCCAGCCGCGCGGCATGCGTCCCAACTGGTATGGCGAGACCATGATCCGTCACGCGCGGATCGCTCTATCCAGTCTGCGCGAGGCGGGCCAGGAAGTGGACGCGCTCAAGTCGGGCCTGTCGGGCCACGTGAGCCTCGGGGCGATCACGGGCCCGGCGCTGTCGCTGATTCCGCAGGCCATCATGATCGTGGCGCGCGAGAACCCGAAGCTGCGCGTAGAGCTGCACGTGGAATCCAGCAACGTGCTGATCGAGTCGCTGTCGCAGGGAAAGATAGACATCATGATCGGCCGGCTCTTCGAACGGCAGGACAAGACTGGTCTGCGTTATGAACGCCTGGCAGAGGAGCCCGTGGCCGCGGTGGTGCGCCCGGGGCACCCCCTGCTCAACGTGGCGGGACTCAATCTGGCCGCGGTCGAGAAGAAACCCTGGATCGTCCCGCCTTCGGGCAGCGTCCTGCGGCATCGCTTCGATCTCATGTTCCGTGAAGCCGGGATGCAGCCGCCCACGCAGCTGATCGAGACGGCATCGCTGCTGTTCGTCACCAAGATGCTGCAACAAACCGACTTTATAGCCGTGGTTCCCACGGAGGTGGCTCGCTACTACGCCACCTATGGAATGGTTGCAATGCTTCCCATGCAGCTTTCATGCTCGATGGATGCCTTTGGCATCATTACTCGTACCGATTGGCTGCTTTCACCAGCGGCGATGGTGCTGCTGCGCGCGCTCAAGACATCGGCCGTGAGTAGTTATGGCTGCGTGCTGGATGCGAAGAGCGGGGACCTCAAAAGTGTTTCGTGATGCCAAAGAATGTATGGGTATTCCTGAGAAAGTTATTTTTCGCTTATCTGCACGTTCGGTACGCTGCCGCGCGTGAAAACAAAGCGTTCGCTCCGTAGTCAGCAGTGGTTCGGCCGAGAAGGAAAAGACGGTTTCCTGCATCGAAGCTGGATCAAGAACCAGGGCTATCCAGACGACCTGTTCGATGGGCGTCCCGTCATCGGCATCTGCAATACCTGGAGCGAGCTGACACCGTGTAACGGCCACTTCCGCGAGATCGCGGAATTCGTGAAACGCGGAGTGTACGAAGCCGGCGGCTTTCCGCTGGAATTCCCCGTGATGTCGCTGGGCGAGACGCAATTGCGCCCCACGGCGATGTTGTTCCGCAATCTCGCGTCGATGGACGTGGAAGAAAGCATTCGCGGCAATCCCATCGACGGCGTGGTGCTGCTCATGGGCTGCGACAAGACCACGCCGGCGCTGCTCATGGGCGCGGCCAGCGTCGACATCCCCACCATCGGCATTTCCGGCGGGCCCATGCTCAGCGGGCATTACCGCGGCAAGCAGTTAGGCTCGGGCACTGGTGTCTGGCAGATGTCCGAGGACGTTCGCGCCGGCAAGATGAGCCAGGAAGAATTCACCGCCGCCGAGTCCTGCATGCATCGCTCGAAAGGGCACTGCATGACCATGGGCACGGCCTCCACCATGGCCAGCATGGTCGAAGCGCTCGGAGTCGCGCTGCCGGGCAACGCGGCGATACCGGCCGTCGACGCGCGGCGGTACCGGCAGGCGCAGCTCACCGGCCGGCGCATCGTCGAGATGGTGCAGGAAGACCTCGTGCTGTCGAAGATCCTCACGCGCAGCGCTTTCGAGAACGCGATCAAGACCAACGCCGCCATCGGCGGGTCGACCAACGCGGTGATCCACCTGCTGGCCATCGCCGGCCGCATTGGCGTGCCGCTCAAGCTCGAGGACTGGGACAAGCTGGGCTCCGAGTTGCCCTGTCTCGTGAACCTGCAGCCCTCCGGCAAGTTCCTGATGGAAGATTTCTACTACGCGGGTGGTTTGCCCGCGGTGATGCGCGAAATCCAGCACGTGCTCGATCGCGACGCGCTGACGGTGAATGGCAAGAAGATCGGCGAGAACATCGCGGATGCGCCCAACTGGAACCGCGAAGTCATCAAGCCGCTGGACGACCCGTTCAAGGATCGCGCCGGAATTGCCGTATTGCGCGGCAACCTCGCGCCCGACGGCGCCGTGATCAAGCCTTCGGCGGCCTCGCCGCAGCTGCTCAAGCATCGCGGCCGCGCCGTGGTGTTCGAGAGCATCGAAGACCTGCATGCGAAGATCGATGACGAGAATCTCGACATCGACGAGACCTGCGTCATGGTCCTCAAGGGCTGCGGCCCGAAGGGTTACCCGGGCATGGCAGAGGTCGGCAACATGCCGCTGCCGCCCAAACTACTGCGCAAGGGGATCACCGACATCGTGCGCATCTCCGACGCGCGCATGAGCGGCACGGCTTATGGCACCGTGGTGCTGCACGTGTCGCCCGAGGCCGCCGCGGGCGGGCCGCTGGCGCTGGTGCAGAACGGTGATTTCATCGAAGTGGACGTGCCCGGCCGACGGCTGCATCTGGATGTGAGCGATGCCGAGCTCGCGAAGCGGCGCGCCGCCTGGAAGGCGCCCGACGCACCGCGGCGTGGCTGGTACAAGTTGTACGTGGATCACGTGCAGCAGGCGCACCTGGGGGCTGACCTGGACTTGCTGGTCGGCGGCAGCGGGGCGGAGGTCAAGCGGGACTCTCACTGAGTTCTTGGGTATCGCACGAAGAGCGAAGAGGGCGGGCGGGCGCGCGTGTCGGCGTCTTCGCTGGGCGCTCGAAGAACGCGGACGAGCGCGTTTCGGCAATGAGCGTCAGCCCGAGGCGGTTGGGTCTCGTGAAATGGGCTGACGCTCATTGCCGAATCACACTCGTCCGCTCTCGCGCCCTTTACGCTTCGACGCCGACACGCGCGCCCGCCCGCCCTCTTCGCGGCACGGCGGTGCGTGGAACGTCGCCTTTGTTTGGATAAGAGAAGAGTCGGGAGAAGGCTGGCTCTGGCGGGTGGTTAGGGCCGCGCGCTTCAACGTTCGGCCGATCGACTTCGATATCTCCGGTTCGAATCCGACCACACCTCAGCGCGGTCCCACCCAAAAGCTCGCGAAGCAGCGGAAGTCCGCGAGTACACCGAACGAAGGGGCGGGTGTGCGCCCACATCGTCGTCGTAGCGTAAAAGGCGCGAGAGCAGACGAGTGTGATTCGGCGATCGGCGTCAGCCCATTTCACAAGACCCAACCGCCCCGGGCTGACGCCGATCGCCGAAACGCGCTCGTCTGCGCTCTTCGAGCGCCTGCGAAGACGGCGATGTGGGCGCACACCCGCTCTTACTCTTGAAGTCGCACCAACCTCAAGCCTGCTTCGCAAAGTGATTAGCAAACGCCGCGCGCAATTCGACCAGCTTCGGCGGCTTCGACAGCACCTGGTCCACGCCCGGGGGCACGTCGCCTTCCGCCACGAGTCTCCGTCCCCATCCGGTCAGCATCAGCACCACGGTCGCCGGCACGCTGGCCTTGATGGTCGACGCCACCTTTCGGCCATCCACATGCGGCATGCCGAGATCGGTGATCACCAGCGGGAAGGGCTTGCCCGCGGCGTGCGACTCGACGAAAGCGTTGATGCCGGCCTGACCGCCGCTGGCCGAGGTGACGTCGTGGCCCTCGCTTTCCAGCGTGTCGCGCAGAGACTTCAGCAGTAACGGATCGTCGTCGATGATCAGTATGCGCATGGGGCCCACGGGCGGCCTGACCGCGCCCGCGCTCGTCGCCACGGGTTCGGCCGCGGCCGCGAAACTCATGCGCACCAGCGTACCCTTGCCGGGTTCGCTCTCGATCTCGAGGTTGGCGGAGTGGCGCTGCGCGACGCCGTACACCATGGCGAGGCCCAGGCCCGTGCCGCGCGTGCCCTTGGTGGTGAAGAAAGGCTCGAGACAACGTCGCCGCGTGTCCTCGTCCATGCCTACGCCGGTATCGATGACTTCGAGTTGCACGATCTGCCGGCCACTGCCGTCGGCCAGCCGCGTGCGCAGCGTGAGAGGGCCGCCTTGTGGCATGGCATCGACGGCATTGAAGACGAGATTCACCAGCGCGTCGCGTACCTGGCTTTCGACCGCGGCGATGGGTGGCAGGTTGGCGGCCAGTTCCTCGCGCACCTCGATGGCCGAGCCGCGGTGCTGCACCATGTCACTCCAGCGCGCGCGCGTGAGATCCAGCACCTGGCGCACCAGCTTGTTGATGTCCACGGGAACCAGCGAAATCTGTGGTTCGCGCGCGCGGTAGAACTCGCCCATGCGGGCCACGGTCTGCGCCACGTCGTCCACGGCGCGCTGGATGATCTCGAGCTGGCCGCGGCCCTTCTCCGTGAGGGCGCGTTCGCGCTCCAGCAACGCTTCGGTATACAGCGCCACCGGCGAGATGGCGTTGTTGATGTCATGCGCGATGCCGCTGGCCATCTGACCCAACGCGCGCAGGCGCTCCTGCTGCATCACCTGCTGTTGCGTCTGGCGCAGGTCGTCGTAAGCACGCTGCAACGCGGCGTAGAGCTGCGCCTGGTGCGCGGCCAGCGCCGTGTGCTCGCTCGTCTGTCGAAGGAATTCGCAATCGCCGCTGGTGAAACTGTCCGCGGAATTGCGAGCGCAGACCAGCACCCCGAACACCTGGCTTTCCACCAGCAGCGGCGCGATGACCATCGCGCCCAGACCCACGCTCGCCAGGCGCTGCGGGAAGGAAAACTTCATGGCGGCGATGTCGGGCTCATAGACCAGGTGACCCTGGACGCAGCGCGACAGGCCATTCTCGTCGATGGGAACCACAGTGTCGGCCTGGAAGCCCAATTTCTCCGCCGCCGCCAGGCTGCGCTCGCTCACGCAGGTGACGGTGAGCTGGTTCTCGCCCATGTCGTAGAGGAAGATGCAGCAGAAATCCACCGGCAGCTCTTCTTCGAGCCGCGCAACCACCACCTGGAAGATGCTCGAAAGATCCTGCCGTTCCCCGATGGCGCGCGTGATGCGTGACAGCAGCGCCAGTCGTTGCAGCTGCTCGCTGAGCCGCGATTCGTGCGCCAATCGTTCGGTGATGTCGCGGTAGTTGGTGACGATGGCGCCCACCGACGGATCGTCGAGCAGGTTGGTGGCCACGCCTTCCAGCCAGATCCAGCGGCCATCCTTGTGACGGCGGCGCCAGATCACGGGAATCGGCTTGCCCGGGTGCGCCATGACCTGCTCGACGGCGCGGCCGATGACGGGCAGATCGTCGGGATGCGTGTGCTCGAGGCCGTTGTGGCCCAGCAGTTCGTGGGGCTGGTAGCCCTCCACCTGCGCGACGGCGGGTGATAGATAGAGGATGCGGTTGCTGGAGTCGATCAGCGCGATGCTGTCCGAGCCATGCTCGATGAGCGCACGGAAACGGCGCTCGCTCTTGTGCAAGGTTTCGTTGGCCTCGGCCAGCGCCCGGGTACGCTCTTCGACGCGTTGCTCGAGCAATTCCTTCGCCTGTCGCAGATCTTCGGCGGCTTTCGCCTCGTCGGTGACGTCGCGCGCGATGCCATAGATGTGGTCGCCATGCGGCGTGCAGCGCCACGACAACACGCGCCAGCTGCCGTCCTTGTGCCGGTAGCGATTCTGGAATCGCAGAACTTTCTCGCCCGCCTTGAGCTTGGCGGCCTCGGCGACGGTCTGCGCGACATCGTCGGGATGCACGAAATGCAGCCATGGGTGGCTGAGCATTTCCTCGGCGGTGTATCCCAGCAGCGCGGTGATGGACGGGCTCACGCGCCGGAAGTACCCGTCGGTGGTCGCAATGCAGAGGAAGTCGGTGGACATCGAGAAGAAGCGGTCGAGCTCCGCCTCGGCGCGTGCGCGGCCGGCGAAATCGCGGCGTATCGCGAATAGCGCCAGGCCGACGAACAACAACGCCAGCGCGCTGCCGCCGACGATGACGCCCTGCGTTATCTGCGAGCTGCGGCGTGCGGTAGCCTCGCGGGCGTTCAACAGTCGGAACTCGTCGGTCTTCATGTCGCGCGCGATGTCGCGCACCCGTGTCTGGAGACTGGGGCCAGGACGGTTCGGCGTGGCCGCGAGCCGCTGGCGCACGGCCTCCATGCCCTGGGTGCGACGCAGCTCGAGTAGTTTGGCGCTTTGCGACAGCCGCTCGCGGACCGCCTCGGCGAGCGCCTCCGCTTGCGCCATCTGCGTAGGCTCGGCGCTGACCGCATCGCGCAGCTGCTGGACCAGGCCTTCCACGCGGCCCACGGCGCGCGTGTATTCGGCGGCGAATGGCTCCTCGCCTGTGAGCAGGTAGGCGCGTTGCGCGGACTCGGTTTCCCAGGTCGTCGCCACCAGCGCGTCGATGTTGGCCATGACCAGGTGCGAGCGCATGACCAGACGCGTGTTGTCGTTCAGCCGCACCACCGATAGATAGGAGACGATGCCGATGGTGCCGAGGAACAGGATGGCCACCGCGAATCCCAGGCGCACCTTGCGCTCGGTGGTGGCGGTTCGCCTGGTAGCGGATTCTCCGCTCGCGGCGGCGCGCAGGCGGGTGATCTCGCCCAGCAGGACGCTGATCATCACGCCGCCGAGCAGGAACAACAGCCATTGCATGAACGCGGTGGGTGTCGCGAACAGGAAGCTGTCATAAGGGACGAGAAAGAAGTAGTCGACAGCGGCGCTCGCGAGCGCGGTGGCGAGCAGGCCCGGGCCCAGGCCGCCCAGGTACGCGCTGATGACGATGGGGAAAACGAAGATGACGAGCAGCGGCAGGCCACCATCCCAGGGCTTCATGCCAATGCGAATCATCAGCGTCACAGCCACCAGTACGAAGGCAATGACGTAATAGCGCCAGGCGGGAACCGGCTTCACCGCCGATGTTGGTTCTTCGGGCACCAAGCAAGCCTAATCGCAGGCCGGGGCGCGGGGAAGTGCGGATTCCGACGGGGCGCCGCGGCTGTCAGCGCCGGCCATCCGAACCTGCTAGTTGGCCGAGCGCGCCACCAGCGCCTCGACCTCCTCGTAGCCCAGTTCGTCGACTTCCATGAGCTCATCGGCGATTCGCACGATGAGTGGCCAGTCGCGTTCGATGAGCGCCAATGCCTCCGTGCTGGCTTTCAGGAAGTCGTCGGCGTTCAGCATCAACCCGGTGATGGCCTCACGGTCGTCCAGCGCTTCCTCGTCGGAGAAGACCTCATCCACCTCGCGATTGGTGGCGCGCGCCTCCGCGCAGGGTCCGGCAAGCAAGACCACCGCCAGCAATTCCGGCGACACTTCCAGATGACCCGATGCGTGCAGATCGCTCCAGTGCAGCGCGCCGTCGGTTTCTTCGTATTCATCCGGTATGGCCGTTACGTGTTTGAAGATCAGCCCCGCGCGGATGGCGGCAACGGCGTGGGCGGCTTCATGGATCGCCGTGATGCGGAACTCGTTCACCGTCGCAGCTTAACCGCTGACGTTTCCGTGTAGGCACATCCCTGCGGCCTCACGCGTTGCAGGAAGTTTGACGCCGCACGTGGCTGACAGGCATCGGTGGCCGTGAGCCGACATCGCATCCAGGCGGGCGGATGCAGGCTGGGGGCCTTCACAGGAGTCATACGCATGAATGTATCGAAAAGCTTGTTGTTTCTCGCCCTGGCGAGCGTATCCCATGCCGCGATCGCCGCCGGTGCCGATGAGGCGGTGCCCGAACCCGCGGCTTTTGTTCAGAAGGCGGCGCTGGATGGGATGACTGAAGTCGAAGCGGGCAAGGTCGCCCTCGAGAAATCCAGCGATCCGTCGGTACGCAGCTTCGCCGAACGCATGGTCGCCGACCACGGCAAGGCGAACAAGGAACTGGCTGCCATCGCCAAGGCCAAGGGGCTCGATGTGCCTGAAGCGCTGGATGCCGAGCATCAGGCCATGGTGGATGCATTGAGCGCCAAATCCGGCCCCGAGTTCGACCGCGAGTATTCGAAGCACATGAACATGGATCACTCGAAGGCCGTCTCGCTGTTCGAGGCGGCATCGAAGACGGCGGATATGGAGATCGCGGGTTTCGCGAAGAGGACGTTGCCCACCTTGAAGCAGCACAGGCAACTTGCCGAGAAGCTGCCGGGCAAGGCCGGCACACCGGCGGGCGGTTGAGGTAGCGCGAATTCGATGTGCGGCAACTGACGTGCGGCCTTGAACAGGGCCCCCGGCTTCCCGGGGCCCTGATTCGCGTTCATCGGACCATTCGAATCGTCTAACTACCTGGCGAAACGAGCCGCGTCTGGCCGCGTGCGCATGTCGTGGAGATGGTGGGCGGTACAGGGCTTGAACCTGTGACCCCTGCCGTGTGAAAGCAGTGCTCTACCGCTGAGCTAACCGCCCGCCGGGACTGGACGTCCTTTCGAGAGGGCGAGAGTGTAATGACCGTCCCGGGCCGAATCAAATCAATGATTAATCGGAGCTTTCAGCCGGATTCCCTCGACGCGTTCATGGCCTTCAACCAGCCGGCCGAATGGTAGGATTCGCGCCCTCCAAAGCCCACCCAGACCCCAGAACCCAGAACCCGCATGACCAGCGTCGTCACCCGATTTGCCCCCAGCCCCACCGGCATGCTCCATATCGGAGGCGTGCGCACGGCGCTGTTCAGCTGGCTGTACGCCCGACGAATGCAGGGCCAGTTCATCCTGCGCGTCGAAGACACCGACCTCGAGCGATCCACGCCCGAGGCCGTCCGGGTGATCCTGGAAGGAATGCAATGGCTCGGCCTGAATCACGACCAGGGCCCGTTCTATCAGACGCAGCGATTCGACCGTTACAAGGAAGTGATCGCGGACATGGTGAAGGCCGGCTCGGCTTATCACTGCTACTGCTCCAAGGAAGAACTCGACGCCATGCGGGCCGACCAGCAGGCGCGCAAGGAAAAGCCTCGTTATGACGGCCGTTGCCGTCACGGCAAGGGCCCGGGGGAGAAGAGTGGCCGCCAGCCGGTGGTGCGCTTCGCGAATCCGGAAGAGGGCGCCACCGTCGTCGAGGACGTGGTGCACGGCCAGGTGACGTTCCAGAACAAGGAGCTCGACGATCTCATCATCGCGCGCTCGGACGGCACGCCTACCTACAACTTCTGCGTGGTGGTCGACGACGCCGACATGGGCGTGACCCATGTAATCCGTGGCGACGACCACCTCAACAACACGCCGCGGCAGATGAACATGCTGCTGGCGCTGGGCAAGAAGCCGCCGGTGTATGCGCACGTACCGATGATCCTCGGGCCCGATGGCGCGAAGCTGTCGAAACGCCACGGCGCGGTCAGCGTTCTCGAGTACCAGGACCAGGGCTATCTACCCGAGGCGCTTCTCAACTATCTCGTGCGGCTGGGCTGGTCGCATGGCGACCAGGAATACTTCACCCGCGACGAGATGATCGCGGCGTTCGATGTGCGCGACATCAACAAGTCCGCGAGCGCGTTGAACCCCGACAAGATGCTGTGGCTCAACCAGCAGCACATGGTGAAGGCGCAACCCAAGGACATCGTGCCGCACCTGCGGTGGCACCTCGCGCGCCTGGGTGTGTTCTCGCAGGACGAGACTTTGCTCGAGGGCATCATCCTCGCGCAGCGGGAACGCTCGAAGACGCTCAAGGAGATGGCGGAGAACAGCCGGTTCTTCTTCGGCGACCAGGTGACCCTGGACGCCAAGGCGGCGGAAAAGCACCTGACGGCGGACGCCAAGGCCCTTCTGGGCGAGCTGCGCAACCGCTTCGCCGCCATCGACATCTGGGAGGCGCCGGCGATCCACGCCGTGCTGGAAGGGCTGGCGGCGGAAAAGTCGCTGGGATTGGGGAAAGTGGCGCAACCGCTGCGCGTCGCGGTCTCGGGCGGCACGGTGTCCCCGCCGATCGACCAGACCCTGGCCTTGTTAGGCCAGCCGCGCACGCTGGCGCGGCTGGACCAGGTCGTTACCTCTTAGAGCAGGATCACCTTGGTGGCCACGGCCGATACGTCGCTTTCGTAGCCCACCGAATTGACCGCGACAACGCCGAAGTACCACGTACCCGTCGAGAGATTCTCGATGGTGAAGCTCGACGCGCCCGCGTTGTTCACCGAGGCCGACTGGTCGAGGTTGTCGGCGCTGCGGCCATAAAGGATGCGATAGCCGGCCAGGTTCGCGAGCGTGGAGCCGTCGGTATTGGTGGTGGGCGGCGTCCATGACACCGTCGCCTTGCCGTTGGCCAGGGCGATGACCGAAAGGTTGAACGAGGGCAGCGACACCGTCGCCGTGCCGTCCGTCACCGAGATCGTGATGTTGCTGAAGTTCAGGATGTCGGCGAGACCAGGCGTGCCCGACAGCCGTCCCGTGGCAGTGTCGAACGAGGCCCAGGACGGCCGGTTCTGGATGTTGAAACTCAGCGTGTTGCCGTCCGGATCCGAAGCACTGGGCTGGAAGCTGTAGAGCACCCCGACCACCGTCGACAGCAATGGAGAGCCCGAGATCGTGGGCGCGCGGTTCGCAGGCGCGGTGACCTGGATGGTGAACGAGGGCAGCGAGGTGGAGAGCGTACCGTCGCTCACCGAAATCGTGATGCGCGGGCTGGTACCCACGTCGGCGGTGCCGGGCGTGCCCGACAGGCGCCCGGTGCTGGTGCTGAACGTGGCCCAACCCGGCTGGTTCTGGATGGAATACCGCAGCGTATTGCCATCCGGATCCGCGCCAACGGGGCGGAAGGAGTAGCTGGTGCCAGCCGTGACCGTTGTTGCCGGTGAACCCGAGATGGTCGGTGCACGATTGGCCGGCGGAGCGGACGCCTGGACATTGATGCTGAACGACAGCGTGGCGGTGGCCTGGCCATCGCTGGCCGTGATGGTGATGGTCCCCGTCGACCCGACGTTCGCGCTCGTCGGTGTGCCACTGACGCTGCCGTTGGCGGCGGTGAACGTCAACCAGCTCGGGCGGTTCTGGATGGTGTAAGTGAGGTTGTCGTCGTCGGCGTCATCGCCAACTGGAGCAAAGGTGTAGCTCTGACCCACCGTGGCGGTGGTGGCAGCCGTTCCCGTGAGCGTCGGAGCCCGGTTGGCCGGCGGAGGCGTGCTCGCATTGCTGGTGACCTGGATGCGGAAAGCCGGCAGCTGGGTGATCACCTTGCTGTCGCTGACCTCGATCTGGATTTCCGGGGTCATGCCGACATTGGCTTCGGCCGGAGTTCCAGCCAGGTTGCCCGTCTGACTATCGAACGTGGCCCAGCTGGGTACGTTCGTGGCACTGAAGGTGAGCTGGTCGCCATCCGGATCGGCGGCGGTAGGGGTGAACGAGTATCGGCTTCCGGCCGACAGGGTCGTCGACGGGGTGCCCGAGATGATAGGCGCGGAATTGCTGGCGCCGTTCTCCGTGCCTTCCTCTCCGCCGCAGCCGGCAAGAGTCACGGAAGCCACTAACACCAACAGAATATGTTTGCCGCTGATTCGCATGTTTCGTTCGGTCCTATCCAATGTCTGTCTTGAGTACCGAAGCATCGATGCGGCGGTTTCCAGCAGGATTGACGGTGGCGGTGCGCCTGTCAGCGCTTCGCCATCTACCGGCAACCCCGCTATCTGCTGCCTTTCGACACTTCAGACCGGAAGCTTTGCGTCCCCGTCTCACGACGGGTTTGCCCTTGCTCTGTAAGCAGTAAAACGTGGCTTTTACATTTCTTCAACGTGTCGTAGCTGGCAGACACGGGGAGACTCGGAACACGAAAATTAGGTGACCGGGTGCGGTGCGAGGTAAACAACAGGATGTGATGCAGTCGCTTTTGTTTACTTGACATACCTGAAGCCGAACCGTAAGTTGCCGCGCCTCGCGTGGGGCCATAGCTCAGCTGGGAGAGCGCTTGCATGGCATGCAAGAGGTCGTCGGTTCGATCCCGTCTGGCTCCACCAACTTAACTGCGTCCCCATCGTCTAGAGGCCCAGGACATCGCCCTTTCACGGCGGTAACGGGGGTTCGAATCCCCCTGGGGACGCCACTCAATTCCAGAGGTTGCGTGATTTACGTCACGGGCGTTTCAGCCTGTGACGTTCCGACCTTTGCGACCTTTGCGACAGAAAGCACATTTGCGGAATCCGGTGGGTTGTCAGGGGCATTCAGCCGTAGGGTTCCCGCCTAGACTCGCGCCCGAATGCGAATCGGGCTCTTTGGCATAACTTGGCACCCCGCGCTGGCCCTCCTGTGGCTGGCCGAATCCACCGCCGTTCTGTTCGCCTGCCGGCTGGGCTGTTCCCTGGTGGGCGCGCCGGACGTGGAATCGAGCATCCGCTGGGTGCAAGCGTCGGTCTTCGGCGGCTGCATCATCGTGGCCATGGTCGCCATGGGGCTGTTCACGCGCCGCATGCGCGATCGCATGGCGGGCGTGGTCCTGCGCATCAGCGTGAGCGTGGCGGCCGGCGGCACCCTGGCCGCGTTGCTGCTGGGCCTCGCGCCAAACTACAAACTCTCCCTGGTGGAATTCTTCGCCTCACAGGCATTGGCATGGGCGCTGCTCGTGCTGGTGCGCGCCGTGGCGCAGCGACTCATCGACGAGGACATCTTCAAGAGGCACGTGCTCGTCTACGGCGCGGGCAACAACGCGATGCGCCTGGCGCGCCTGCGACGCCGCGCCGATCAACGCGGATTCCGCCTGCATGGCTTCGTCGCGCCACAAGGCGAGGATGTCGTCGTGCCCGCGGATCGCCTGGTGAAAGTCAACGGCACCGCGCTCTGCGATTACGCCCGCCTCCACAACATCGACGAGATCGTCGTGGCCATGGACGACCGCCGCCGGAATTTCCCCCTCAAGGAATTGCTGGATTGCCGCCTGGCGGGCATTCCCATCTCGGAGCAGGTGACCTTCCTCGAGCGCGAGACCGGAAAGGTGCACCTGGAGCTGCTGACGCCCAGCTGGATGATCTTCGGCGGTGGATTCCATCGCGACGGCGTGAACCGGCATTCGGAGCGCGTGCTCGACCTGGCCGCGGCGCTGTGCCTTCTGGCCATCGCTTCGCCCATCATCTTGCTGACCATCATCGCCATCAAGCTCGAAGAAGGTTTTTCGGCGCCCTTGTTGTATCGCCAGAAGCGTGTCGGACAGGGCGGGCGCGCATTCGACGTCTTCAAGTTCCGCAGCATGCGTGTCGATGCCGAGCGCGACGGCAAGGCGCAGTGGGCGACCACGAATGACTCGCGCGTCACCGCCGTCGGCAAGTACTTGCGCAAGTTGCGCATCGACGAGCTGCCGCAGCTGTTCAATGTCCTGCGCGGCGACATGAGTTTCGTCGGCCCGCGTCCGGAGCGGCCCGAGTTCGTCAGCCAGCTCGCCGAGACCATTCCTTACTATCACGAGCGACACAGCGTGAAGCCGGGAATCACCGGCTGGGCGCAGCTTTGTTATCCCTACGGGGCATCCGAGCAGGATGCCGTCGAGAAGCTCCAGTACGATCTCTTCTACGTGAAGAATCGCGACCTCATTTTCGACATCCTGATCCTGTTGCAGACTGTGGAAGTCATCTTGCTGGGCAAAGGCGCGCGCTGAGCGCGCGTCCGAGGGGACCTCATGATCCTGGGTGCGACATACGTGGCCGGTGCGGTCGCGATGTTCATCGTTGGCGTGGTGCTGCTCATCCGTCGGGGACGCAGCGAGGCCGCGCGCAATGTCGCGCTCGCCGCGTTCGTCAGCGCCGCCTGGGCCGGCGTGGTCGTTTCGCAGACCGCGGCGCATGCCTGGCCCACCTGGAACGCCATCATGGCGGACGGTTTCCGCTTCGGCGCCTGGTTGATCGCGTTGCTCTCGCTGGCCTCGGCCGAAGTGCCGCCGTGGTTACGTCGTGTGAGCCTTGGCCTCTGCGGGCTCCTCATTATCTATACGGCGCTCGGCGGCATTTCTCAGTCCGCGGAGGGCGTCAAACCATTGCCGCTGGATTCCGTGGCAGGGCTGATCACCGCTCTGGCGGCACTGGCCACCACGCTGCACGTATGGCGCCACGCCGACGGTGGCGTACCGCGCGAAGTGCGCTGGTCGGCAGCGGCCATCGCCGGGCAGTTCGCCGTGGATGCGCTGACCTACGCGCAATCGCAATGGCAGGGCGACGTGCATGCGTCATTGTCGTTGCTGAGATTGCTCGCGGTGGGCATCGCGCTCGTGCCCATGACCATCGGCGCCTGGCGCACGCCCGTGCAGCCGCCACGGCTGTTCATTTCGCGACAGGTCGTGTTCTTCACCTCCAGCGTCGTGGTGCTGCTCGGCTACATGGTGGCGACCGCGCTGGTGGCTTACGTGGCCCGCCGTTTCGGTGGCTCCATCGGGCCGCTGCTGCAGACCGTGGTGATCGGCGCGGCCGCGTTGCTGCTGATCTTCTTCCTGCTCGCGGATTGGCCGTCGCGACGCCTGCGGGTATTCATCTCCACGCATTTCTACCGCAACAAATACGACTATCGCATCGAGTGGTTGAGATTCGTGCAGACGCTGTCCAGCGGCGAGGAGCCCGATGTCCGGCGCAATTCCATCCGGGCGGTGGCGCAGATCTTCGGCAGTCCGAGCGGCCTGCTGCTGTTGCGCGAGCAGCCGGGCGAGCCTTACTACCTGCAAGCCGCGTGGCCCGAACGCAGCGCGGATTTCCCACAGGTCACCTCGGTAGCCGGCGGCGACGGTCTGCCGCGGTTCCTCATGGACAAGCAGTGGGTGGTGGATCTGCGTGAATACGCCGACCATCCCCAGCAGTACGGCAACCTGTCGCTTCCAGCCTGGCTGGATCCGGCCGGCCCCTGGCGCATCGTCGCGCCACTGCTGGTCGGCAACCAACTACTCGGGTTCCTGGTCCTGAGCGCGCCGCCGGATCCCTTCGAGATCACGTTCGAGGATCTCGACCTGCTCAAGACGGTGGGCCGCAACGTCGCCGTGCAGCTCGCGCAGCGCCGCGCGGACGAGGAACTGGCGCTGAGCCGGCAGTTCGATGCCTACAACCGCTTCGCGGCCTTCGTCATGCACGATCTCAAGAATTCGGTGGCGCAGCTGCAGTTGCTGGTGGCCAATGCCGCCAGACATCGCGCCAACCCGGTGTTCGTCGATGATGCCATCGACACCATCCGCAACACGTCGGAGCGCATGACGCGACTCATCGAGCAGCTGCAGCGCCGCGACATGCAGGGCTCCTCGCGCAGCGTCGAACTGGCGCCGATCGTGGCCGCCGCGGTTTCGCGCAGCCAGGCGCGTGAGCCGGCGGTACGCGTGGACGGCCAGCTCGATTCCGAAATGGTGATGGCCGACCCGGAAAGACTGGCCAGCATCCTCGAACACGTGATCCGCAACGCCCAGGATGCCACCGCCGCCGGCGGCAATGTCGTCCTGAAGATGGAGGCGGACGAAAAGGACGCGCGCCTGACCGTGGTGGACGACGGCGTCGGCATGAACGAGGAATTCCTGCGCAACCGGCTGTTCCGTCCCTTCGACAGCACCAAGGGTTCCAAGGGCATGGGAATAGGCGCCTACCAGGTGCGCGAGTACGCGCGCACGGTGGGAGGAGAGGTGGACGTGTGGAGTGCGCCCGGACGCGGCACCAGGTTCTGTATTAGGCTGCCATTATGTCCGAAGAAAAACGCAAACTCCTGATCGTCGAGGATGACCAGGGACTGCAGCGGCAGCTCAAATGGTGCTTTGACGAGTACGAAGTGCTCATGGCCGCGACGCGCGCCGATGCGCTGGCGCTCGTGCGCCGCTTCGAGCCCGCGGTCGTGCTCCAGGATCTGGGGTTGCCCCCCGACGCCGAAGGCGTCACGGAAGGCATGAAGACGCTGCGCGAAATCCTGACCCTGGTTCCGCAGACCAAGGTGATAGTCGTCACCGGCAACGCGGATCGCGACAACGCGGTGCGCGCCGTGTCGCTGGGTGCTTACGATTTCTACCAGAAGCCCGTCGATACCGACGTGCTCAAGCTGATCGTCGGGCGCGCGTTCCACATCCATGCGCTGGAAGAACAGAATCGCCAGCTGCGCGAGGCGCAACTCACCTCGCCTATGGAAGGCCTCATCGCGACCGACGACGCCATGCTCCGTGTCTGCCGCATGATCGAGAAGGTGTCGCCCACGGATGCCTCCGTGCTCATCCTCGGCGAGAGCGGCACCGGCAAGGAACTGGTCGCACGCGCCGTGCACGCGCAAAGCGGGCGCAAGGGCGCTCGCTTCGTCGCCATCAATTGCGCCGCGATCCCCGAGCAGCTGCTGGAAAGCGAACTGTTCGGCTACGAGAAGGGCGCGTTCACGGGCGCCGTGAAGACCACGCTTGGCAAGATCGAAACCGCGAGCGGCGGCACGCTGTTCCTCGACGAGATCGGCGACATGCCGCTGGCGCTGCAGGCCAAACTACTGCGCTTCCTGCAGGACCGGACCATCGAACGCGTGGGCGGCCGGCAGGAGATCGCCGTCGACGTGCGCATCGTATGCGCCACCAACCGCGACCTGCAGGCGTTCATCACCGAGCAGAAGTTCCGCCAGGATCTGTATTTCCGCATCGGTGAAGTGACCATCAACGTGCCTCCGCTGCGCGAACGCGCGGGCGGCGCGACGGTGCTCGCCCATGCCATGCTGCGCAAGTTCGGCAATGTGGGTGGCAAGTCGAAGCGTGGTTTCACGGAAGAGGCCACGGCGGCGCTCGAGGCGTATTCATGGCCCGGCAACGTGCGCGAACTCGAGAACCGCGTGAAGACCGCCATGATCATGGCCGAGACCAATCTGATCTCCGCCAACGATCTTGGACTCAAGGAGAGCACCGAGAGCGCGCTGCTGTTCAATCTCAAGGAAGTGCGCACGCGCGCCGAACGCCAGGCGATCCGGCAGGCCATGTCGATCACCGATGGCAACGTGTCACGCGCGGCCGAATTGCTGGGGGTGACACGGCCGACGCTGTACGACCTGATGGAGAAGTACGGGATACGGGAGACGTCGTGACCCGGTCGTCGGCGCCCGGTGCGGCGTCCTCCGACTTGTCTGGCGAAGCCGGGCGGCGATGGGTGGCACCCGCCGCGGCCATCGCGATTTTCCTTGGCACCGCGTTCATCTACTGGCCCTCCACGCAGTCCCTGTTCGTGGAGTGGTTCGACACTCCCTCCAGTTCCTATACACATGGTCCGCTGGTCGTTGGCCTCGTGCTCTGGCTGCTGTTCCGCGCCACTCGGGGCCTGGAAATCGCGGGCAGTCGTGGCCTCGATCTGCTGGCCTGCGCCATTGCCGCAATTGGCCTGAGTTTCGCCTGGCTCATCGCATGGCGAGCCGGGATCCAGGTGGCGCATCAGGCGGTGTTGCCGGTCATCATCCTGGTCAACCTGGCGCTGGTGCTCGGTCGCCGCATCGCCAAGGTGTCCTTGATGCCGCTGGTGATCCTGGGCTCGGCCATCCCGGTGTGGCACCTGATCTTGCCGTTGCTGCAGGCGCTCACCGTCAAGATAGTTGGCGCGATGCTGCGCATCGTCAACGTGCCCGCGTATGTCGAGGGAGATTTCGTCTACATCCGCAGCGGCGTGTTCCATGTCGAGGACGGCTGCTCGGGGCTGCACTATTTCATCGTGGCGGTGACCATTGCCCTGCTTTCCGGTGAGCTGCGCGAAGACCGCTGGCGCACGCGCGGTGCATTGCTCGCCGTCGCGGCAACTCTCGCGTTGGTGAGCAATTGGGTGCGCGTGTTCATCATCATCGTCGCCGGGTACCTGACGGACATGCAGCATTTCCTCGTGCGCGTCGATCATGGCAATTTCGGATGGGTGGTGTTCGCGGTCACGATGCTTGCCTACGTGTTCATCGTGCGCCGCTGGCGCCATCCCGAGCCGCCTTCGAGCGCGGAGCCCGCGCGCCCCGGCCGTGATGCCTCCTGGCGCGGACCCGCGGTGGCGGCGGCGGTAGCGCTGGTCGCCTCGGCCGGCATCCCGCTGTGGGCCCGAACGACGCACGTCGGCGCCGCCGAGCAATCCAACCTGAAGTTGCCCGTGGCAGTGGCTGGGTGGACCGGCCCGGCGGAATCCTGCGAGACGGGTTGGCGGCCGCAATACTCGACGGCGGATTGGCAGCGACTGCAGCAATACCGGCATGAGAAGCACACCATTTGCCTGTACGTAGCCAGCTATCTGTCCCAGCATCAGGGCAAGGAGCTGATCGGATACCTGCAGTCGATTCACGAGCCAGGTGCCGACATCATCGCCGCGCGCGTGCGGCAGGAAGCCGGCGTCGCCGTCAACGAGTTGCAACTCGGGAGCCGCGCGGGTGTCGATCGTCTCGTCTGGTATGCGTACGCTATAGGTGACTCGTCCGTCCGGCGCGGGGTCGAGGCGCAACTGAAGTACGCCATCGGAACGTTGCGCGGACCACGCGCTGCCAGCGTGTATGCCATCAGCGCGGAGTGCGCACCGGACTGCGCCACGGCACGCGAGTCGCTGGCGGCTTTTCTGCCGCATGTCGTCGATACTTTCAAAGACGGAGGGCCCCAGTGAGATCCGCCAAGTTGCAATCCTTCTGCCTGGTGCTGGTATCGATTGCGCTGTTGTCAGGTTGCGACCTGTTCGTATCGCCCGAAAAACGCGTCGAACGGGCGCGCGCCGACATCTCGAAGAACGACTATGGCGCGGCGGTGATCGAACTCAAGAATGCGCTGGAAAGCGATCCCGACCAGGTGGATGCGCGTTTGTTGCTGGCCCAGGCCTCATTGCATCTCGGCGATGCGCTCGGTGCCCAGAAGGAATTGCGCCGCGCGCGCGACGCCGGCGCGCAACCCGCGCAGGTCGCCGAACTGTCCGCGGAGGTATTCCTCGCCTTGGGCCAGGCGCGCGAGCTCCTGGCACAAATCGGTTCCAACCAGGTCGCTTTGCGAGAACCCACGCGCTCGATGTACCGCGCCGAGGCGCTGCTGGCGCTGGGGCAGGCCGATGATGCGGCAGCATCTTTCCAGGAGGTGCTCGATGCCGCGCCGGATTCCGTGCGCGCGCTGGTCGGGCTGGCCCGCGCCCGTGCGGGGCAACGCCAGGCGGTCGAAGCATTGCGTCTGCTGGAGCAGGCGCCAGCCGGTTCCGCCGACGACGTGTCGGTGTTGCTGGCGAAGGGCGAGATACTCGCGGCCCAAGGCCGCCTCACGGATGCGCGCAGCGTGTTGCAGAAGGCATTCGGGGCCCGCGCGGGGCTCCCCGTCCTCCAGCAGGCCAGGCTGCTCGCGACACTCACCGAAGCGGAGCTCACCGGCGGCGACGTGGAGGGCGCTCGGCGCGCGCTCGAGGCGTTGGCGCAGGTCACGCCGGAATCCACGCTGACGGCGCTGCTCAACGCGCGCATCGCCATGGCTTCGCAGGATTACGCCACGGCGGCGGCGCAGTTGCAGCGCATCGTCGTCGGATTGCCGGACTTCGTGCCTGCGCGATTCCTGCTCGGCGCCGCGCTCGTGGCGCAGGGCAGCTTCAACCAGGCGGAGTCACATTTGTCGCGCGTGGTGGCGCTCGCGCCCGACAATCTCGAAGCGCGGAAACTGCTCGCGCGCGTGCGCCTGCGCATCGGCCAGCCCGACGCGGCGCTGGAACTCCTGTCTTCGCTGCAGTCCGAAGGTGACGCTGACGTGAACGCGCTCATGGGGCTGGCGCACATGCAGCTCGGAGAATCGGCGCGCGCGTTGACCTTCCTGGAGCGAACCGCGGCCATGGAGCCGTCGAACCGCGACCGGCAACTGGAACTCGCGGCCAGCTATCTGCGCGCGGGTGAATATCGCAAGTCCGTGAGCCTGCTGCGTGGCCTGGAGCACGTCGACGGAGATTCGCGGCGCGACACGTTGCTGATCTCGGCGGTGGCCGCCCTCGACGGTATCGATGCGGGCGACGCGGAAATGAACGCGTTGCTCGCCGCGCATCCCAAGGACATCGCCTTGCTCAACACCGGCAGCCTGATCCTCGCGCAGCGCGGCGAGTTCGAGCGCGCGCGCGGCCTGCTGGGCCGCGCGTTGGCCGAGAACCCGGCGGAAGCGAACACCTTGATCAATTCAGCGCGGGTCGAGCTGGCCGCGGGGAATCTGCCCGCCGCCAGCGCCCGCCTTCAGGGGGTCATCGCCGTGGCGCCGGACAATCTCCAGGCGCGCATGGGGCTCGCCGAGATCGCGATGCGCGCCAACGATCTGCGCGCCGCCGCCGCGGCGCTCGAGCCATTGAACAAGGATGGCGCCGCCGCGCTCGAGCCACGCCTTGCGCTGGCGCGTATCTATCTACTCGATCGGCGTGCGCAGAACGCCGCGGACCTGCTGGCGAAAGTGGAGCAGGGCGCCGGCCGGAATGCCGCCGTGAACAATGCGATCGGCCTGCTGTACCTGGAAGCCGGACGCTACGACGAAGCCGGTGCGCAGTTCCAGAAGGCGATCAGCCTGGAGGGCGGCAACGCGGACTACTGGCTGAACCAGGCACGCGTGCAACTGGCGCTCGAGCGCCGCGTGCAGGCGCGTGAATCGCTGGAGCGCGCACGGGCCGCGCGCCCGGACTCGGCAACGGTGATCGCGGCGCTCGCCATGCTCGACATCCGGGACGGCCGCCCCGCCGCGGGTGCGCAGCGTATCGCCGCGCTTCGCAAAGCCAGGCCCGATGACCCGAGCCTTCTGGCGCTGGAAGGCGACTTTCTCGCCGCGACCCGTGACTACGAGGGCGCGAGCCGGGCATTCGATGCCGCGATCCGCCTGCGGCCCAGTCGCACCTTGAGCATCCGTGCTTACCATGCACGGCGCGACGGCCGCCTGCGCGACGCGACCGCGCCTCTCGAAGCCTGGGTCGCCAAGCAACCGGACGACTTTCTCGTGCAGGCGGTGCTGGCCGAAGCCTATGTGCGTGGCGGGCAGTTGCGGCGTGCGCGCGAAACGTACGAATTCATCGTCGAACATGCCGCGCCCAATGCGCTGGTGCTGAACAACCTGGCATGGCTCTATCAAGAGACCAAGGACGCGCGCGCCGAGGCCACCGCCGAAAAGGCGTATCGCCTGCAGCCGGGCAATGCCGCGATCGCCGACACCTACGGTTGGATTCTCGTGGAGAGCGGCAAGGTTGCCGACGGATTGAAAATTCTGCAGCCGATTCAAGCCGAAGGCGGACCCGAAATCCGGTATCACTACGCGGTGGCACTGGCACGCAGCAGTGATGTCGCACAGGCCCGGCGGGTGCTGGAGGATGTGCTCGCAAGCAAGGAGGAGTTCGGTGCGCAAGGGGATGCGCGACGTTTGCTGAAGGAACTTTCTACTCGGTAGTGACGCGGCGCCGTCGAAGTTCTTTACAGCCGTCCCCATACCCGGAACCACTTTGATTGAATGGGATGCAGGTCACATTCGTTGCAAAGGTGGGGGAGGACCTGCTCTGCTAACCTTTCGCGGCCTTGATGCATGGGGCCGGGCACCCGGTATCGCATTGATTACAATATGAATTCCCACAACAGTCTGTTCACGCGCCTGGGCCTCGGCCTGCTGTGCTTCATCACCGGGCAAGTTGCGCTGGCGCAGGGGTCACCGACTCCCGCCGCCGAAGCCACGGAGGCGGCCACGCCGGTTTCGGCGGTTCCAGACACCTACGTGATCGGCCCCGGCGACGTGCTGCAGGTGTTCGTGTGGCGTCAGCCGGAGCTTTCGGTCTCGGTCCCCGTGCGCCCCGATGGCAAGGTCTCGACGCCGCTGGTCGAAGACATCGTGGCCGTGGGCAAGAATCCTTCGCAGCTGGCTCGTGAGATGGAAAAGGTGCTCTCCGAGTACGTGCGCTCGCCGCAGGTCAATGTGATCGTGAGCCAGCCCATCAGCATCTACAGCCAGGTGAAGATCATCGGGCAGGTCGCGAGGGCGCAGGCTTTACCCTACCGCGAAGGCATCACTGCGCTGGATGCGGTGCTCGCGGTCGGCGGCCTCGCGCCTTTTGCCGCAGGCAATCGCGCCAAGGTCATCCGCACCGTCAATGGCAAGCAGACCGAGATCCGTCTCAAGCTCGACGATCTCGTGAACAAGGGTGACATGCGCCAGAACATTCCCCTGCAACCGGGCGACGTGCTGGTCGTGCCCGAGTCGCGGTTCTAGGAACGCAAATGCGCGAAGTACTGAAGCGAATTCTCGACGACCTGCGCGGCTCCTGGCGCTTCCGCCGCCTGGCGCTGGCAGCGGCCTGGGGCGTTTGTCTCGTCGGTTGGGCCGTGGTTTTCACCATGCCCGACGAATACCGCTCCAGTGCCAGGGTGTTCGTGGACACGCGCACGGCGCTCGATCGCTACGTCAAGGATCTGGCCATCCAGCAGGACGTGAGTGCGCAGATCAACTTCGTGCGCCAGTCATTGCTCAGCCGGCCGCAGCTCGAAAAGGTGATCCGCGAAACGGACCTGGACTTGCGCGCCAAGACGCCCGAGGCGCGCGTGGGTCTGACGGATTCGCTGCTCAAAAAGATCAAGATCACGGCCACCGACGCCGGCACGGGCGGCCTGGTGTTCACGCTGACTTACGACGACCGGAACCGAGAGACCAGCCTGCGCGTCGTCGAGATACTCATGAACACCTTCGTCGAGGAGGTGCTGGGTGGCAAGCGGTCGGGTTCCGAAGTCGGCCAGAAATTTCTCCAGGAACAGATCGAGGAATACGAACAGCGGTTGCGGGAGGCGGAGGAACGCCTCGCGGATTTCAAGCGCCGCAACGTGGGTCTGATGCCCGGGGCGCAGGGCGATTACTTCACGCGCCTGCAGGCTGAGCTTGCCGGCGTGGAACGGTCACGCGCCGACCTGGCCATCGCCATGACCGGTCGCGACGAACTCGAGCGCCAGTTGCGTGGCGAGGCCTCGGCCGCCGCGCGTGCGCCCAGCGGCGCCGCCAGCACCAGCGAGACCGTGACGCGCCTCCAGGAAACCCAGACACGGCTCGACAACCTCCTGCTGCAGTACACCGAAAAACATCCGGACGTGGTTGCCCTGAGGGAGACCATCGTCCAGCTCGAGGAGCGCCGCCGCGCCGAACTGGCCGCGTTGCGAGGGGGCAATGGCCTGCCCGCGGGCGCATCGTCCAACCCGGTGGTACAGAGCATCCAGTTGTCGCTGAATCGTTCCGAAGTCGAGATCGCCGGCCTGCGCGCGCGCATCGCCGAGGGGCAGCGCAAGGTGGCGGAGCTGCAAAAGCTGGTCGACACGGCGCCCGAGGTGGAAGCGGAATTCACGCGCCTCAACCGTGACTACGACGGCATGAAGGAACGTTACGCCGCGTTCGTCGACCGCGCCGAACGCGCCAAGATCGGCGATCAGGCTGAAGAGACCGACGCCATCCGCTTCGAAGTGCTGGACCCGCCCGCCGCCAAGATCGAGCCGGTCGCACCCAATCGGCCGCTGCTGTTGATCGGCTGTCTCGTTCTGGGCCTCGCGGCCGGCGCGGGACTCGCTTTCGTGATCCACCAGCTGCGTCCGGTCTTCACCAGCAGCCGCGTGCTCAACGAAGTCACGGGTTTGCCCGTGCTCGGCGTGGTCAGCGAGACCTGGCTGGACAAACACCGGCTGCGGCGACGTGCCGAACTGGTTCGATATTCGATCGCCGCCGGCGCGCTGCTGGTGGTTTTCCTGTTCGTATTGCGGATCAGCGACGCGGGCATCCGCGTCTCGTTGTAACCACGGGTAGTTTGGAGCCGGCATGAGCCTGGTAGAAAGGGCGCTCAAGAAACTTCAGGAATCGTCGCGCGAACGCGCGTCGGTCGTGCCCGCGGCCGTGAACAGGCCAGCGCCGGCGCCCGCGGGTACACCGCCGCCGCCGCCCGCGAATCGCATCGTGATGCCTCAACACGCGCCCGTCTCCGTCGATCGCAATGCGTTGCGCGCCGCGGGCCTGCTGCCGCCCGAACACCAGGAGCGCCAGGTCGCGGACCAGTTCCGCCAGATCAAGCGGCCACTGATCGCCAACGCGACCGGCCGTGGCGCGAAGAAGGTGGCGAACGGGCACCTGATCATGACGGCCAGCGCGTTGCCGAACGAAGGCAAGACCTTTACCAGCATCAACCTGGCTCTGAGCCTGGCGATGGAGAAGGACATCACCGTGTTGCTGGTCGACGCCGACGTGGCGAAGCGGCATCTCAGCAAGATCTTCGGCGTGGAGAAAGAAGCCGGCCTGCTCGATGCGCTCAAGGACGACGCACTGGATCTGGAGTCGCTGGTCATTCCCACCGACATTCCGGGGCTGAGCTTGCTGCCCGCCGGCACTCGCACCGACATCGCCACCGAATTGCTCTCCAGCGCGCACATGGAAACCACCGTGGCGCGTCTTGGCGCCAGCAGCCCCAATCGCATCGTGCTGCTGGATTCGCCGCCGCTGCTGCTGACCAGCGAGTCGCGCGCGCTGGCGTCCGTGGTGGGCCAGGTGGTCGTGGTGGTGTGCGCGGGACGCACGCCGCAACAGGCCGTGATCGACGCGGTGGGCCATGTGCCATCCGACAAGATCCTGGGCTTCATCCTCAATCAGTGCGACGTCCAGGCCTCGGAAGGCTACTACTACGGCGACGGTTACTACGGCGAGTCGAAGGACTGACGGCGACTCCGGTCGCCCGCGAATAACGAAAAGGTCGAGGGAGAAACAGCCATGACATCGAACAGGCGTCGTTACAGGGCGGCGTGGGGTGCCGTCGTTGCCGGTGTGTTCACGCACGCGGCCGTCGCCGCGGATGTGGGGTACGGCGCGGACGTCGGCCTCGGCTACACCGACAATGTCACGCGTGATTCGCAGGACTCGCAGGGCGAAGCTATTGCCACGGTGGGCGGCCAGTTGCGCGTGGATCACGACTCCCGTCGCCTGGCCGCGAGGCTGGCCGCGCGCCTCGAGTACCGCGACTATCTGGACGACACCTTCGACAGCGAACTGGTGGGCAATCTCATCGCGAACAACGTGTTCCAGATCGTCGAGGAACGATTCACGTGGACTCTGGACGATACGTTCGGACAGACCACGCAGAACCAGTTCTCGCCGACGACCCCCGACAACCGCGAGAACGTCAATCACCTGTCCACGGGACCGGATTTCACGCTGCCGCTGGGTTCGCGAAATCGCCTGCTCGTCAGCGGCCGCTACATAGACGTGAGCTACGGCGACAGCAACCTGGGTAACCAGCGCATTCGCGGCGATGTCGCGGTGCGCCGCGATCTGTCGGATGCCTCCAGCCTGTCGGCCAACGTCAATACCGAGCAGGTCAGCTTCGACAACGAGGAGCAGTTCCCCGACTTCGACCGCAACGAGGCTTATCTCAACTACACCGTGGATGCCGCGCGCACCAACCTGTCGGTGGACGCGGGCGTTGCCGAGATCGATTCGGACACGGGCAAACAGGACACCTGGCTGGCCCGGCTGGAGCTGGTGAGACGGACTTCGTCCTCGCTCAGCGTCGGCCTCGAGCTCGGTCACGATCTGTCGGACGCCGGCAATGCCTTCGTGCAGGCGCAGGAGTTGCAGCCGGGAAGCGTGGACCCCGTGTCCGTGCAACAGACTTCCATGCCGTTCGAGAACACCTACGGCGCTATCTTCTCGCGATTCGCGCGGCAGCGGACCGGCATCCAGCTGCGGGCGGCCTACTACGACGAACAGTACGATGCCTTGCCGTTGCTGGACCGCACGCGAATCACGATCGACGCCAGCGTCTCGCGTGATCTCAATGCGGCTGTCAGGGCGCACATGGGCATCAATTACTCGCGCCAGGAATACGAATCGCTGGACCGCGATTTCAACGACCTCAGCGCCAGGCTTGGCTTGCGCTGGAGCCTCGGCCGACTCACGCAGCTGAGCGTGGACTACCAGTACATGGACCGCAGCGACAGCCAGAACGCGTTCGATTACGACGCGAGCGAGTTGTGGGTGCGCCTCGCGTACCAGGTGGGCGATGGACCCCGCGATGGCGGGTACGGCGGGTTGTGAGCGCGGCGTGCGGATCTCGGTAACGTCCGACGCTCCGTCGGGGTGGGACGCATTCGTCGCTGATCATCCGTCCGGAACGGCCTACCACCGAGCCGCCGCGGTGGCGACGTGCCGTTCTTCACCTATGGTGGCGTGCTGGCCCGCGATTCCGAGGCCGCCACCGCGCTCGCGGCACACGCCGGCGCCATGGCGCGCGAGCGTCGCGCGCGGCACGTGGAACTGCGGCACGATGCGCCGGTGGGCGGCATGGGATACGCGGAGCGGCTGGACAAGATTTCGATGGTTCTTCCGCTGCCGCCCGACGAAGCGGCGCTCGCCAAGCAGCTGGGTTCCAAGCTGCGCTCGCAGATCAAACGCGCAGAGCGCGAAAACCCCAGCATCCACTGGGGCGGCAAGGAGCTGCTCGCGGAGTTCTACCACGTGTTCTCGCGATCCATGCACGAACTCGGAACGCCGGTGTACCCGCGCAGGTTCTTCGACGTGACGCTGGACGCACTCGGCGGCGATGCCGAAGTGCTGGTGGTGCGCATGCGGGACAAGGCCGAGGCCGCCGCGATTATCCTGCGCCATGGGGATCGCATCGAGGTGCCCTGG
>JAQSWD010000134.1 GCA_029266835.1 Steroidobacteraceae bacterium | reverse complement strand
GGCTGTCGGGCCGGCAGTGGGCCGCCACGTTCGTTCTTGGCCTGTTCGGTGTCTTTGCCTACAACCTGTTCTTCATGGGCGCGCTGGCCAAACTACCCGCCAGCCGGGCCGCGTTGATCATCGCGTTGAATCCCGCCATCACCATCGCCATCTCCGCCGTGGTTTTCAAGGAACGCCTGAGCGCGCGCCGCTGGATCGGCGTGGCGGTGGCGCTGCTGGGCGTCGCCATCGTCGTGTCCAAGGGCGATTTTGCGAATTTCACGGGCGGCGGCATCGGCCTGGGCGAGTTGTTCATGTTCGCCGCCGTCACGTCCTGGGCGCTGTACACCATCCTGGGCCGCAAGGTGCTGGGCGGTCTCACACCACTGGCCGCCACAAACTATGCCGCGTTGTGGGGAACCTTGCTGCTGGGTCTCGCCGCGGCGCCGGCGTTCGGCACGCTGCATCCCACGCAGTTCGACTGGCGCATGACGGTGTCTCTGTTGTACCTCGGTGTGCTCGGAACGGCCGTGGCGTTCGTCTGGTACTACATGTCGGTGAAGAAGGTGGGTGCGTCCACCACCAGCATCTTCAACAACCTGGTGCCGGTGTTCGGTGTGGCCATCAGCGTGTTGCTGCTGGGTGAGCAGTTGCTCGCGTCCATGCTCATCGGCGGCGCGGTCACGATCGTGGGTGTGCTCATGGTGTCGAGGGCCTGAAGGCCGTGCGGTCGGGTAACTGAATGCCGTTGTTGTTTTCATACGGAACACTGCAGCAGGAGAACGTCCAGCTCGCGACATTCGGCCGCAGGCTCGAAGGCACGGCGGATTGGCTGGTGGGTTTCCGGCGGACCCTGTTCGAGATCGCCGATCGCGAAGTCATTCGCACCAGCGGCAAGACCCACCACCCCATGGCGACATTCACGGGCGAGCCGGCCGACCAGATTGCCGGCACGGTGTTCGAGATCACGCAATCCGAACTGGAGCAGGCTGATCGATACGAAACCGACCCGGCCTATCGCCGGATCGGCACACGCCTGCTTTCCGGGCGCGAAGCATGGGTTTATGCGGATGCACGAGTGGCGGCGAAGACCGGAGAACTGAAACCAACATGAGCACCGTACCCCGAGCCAATGAATACCTGGTGATTTCCCGCGGCAAATGGGACGCGCACGCGTCACCGCAGGATGTTCAGCGGGCCATCGACCAGTTCTATGCCTGGCTCGAGCGCAAGGTCGCGGAGGGCAAGATGCGCACCGGCAGCCGGCTGCAGCCCGAAGTCAGGATCGTCTCGCGCGCCGGAATCACCGATGGACCCTTCGCCGAGACCAAGGAGCTGATCGGAGGCTATTGGCACATCATCGCCGGTAGTCTGGACGAAGCCGCCGAGATCGCCGCCGAGAACCCCTGCAAGGCTTTCGGGTTGAGCTACGAGATCCGGCCGCTGGATCCCGAAAGGGCCGTGGTGACGACCATCGCCAATGAAACCCCGGAATCCTGGCGCTGACTAAGCGGCGCGGTCCCCATACAGCATCGCCATGTTGTCGAGGTGATGCTTGAGCACCTTGTAGTTCACCAGCTTCTGCGGCACCTGCAGCACTTCACCGCTGGCCGTGCGGATCTCCAGCAGGCCGTCCTGCTCGCGCAGCGCGCGGATGTCCTTCCAGCGCACGTCGCCCGTGCGCAGATGCGCCCAGCGTTTGCCGGTGACGCGCGTCGTCATTCCCTCGGTGTCGATGCGCACGAAGTAGCTGCGCTTGACCGACATCGCGGTGAACAACACCGACAAAGAGCCGAAGAAGGCGGCGATCAGCCACAGATTCATCACGCGCCCGCCGATGAGAATGAGCGGATTGGTCCAGGCCAGCATGGCGGCATACAGGCAGATGGCGCTCGCCAGCACGCAGCCTGCCGCCGTCAGAGGCACGGGGAAACGGGGCGCATGGAAATGCAGTACCAGGTCGGAAGGCTTGCGGCGCGGGCTGCTCTCGATGTCGCGCGCCATATCCACCATCTGCGGCGAATTCAGCGAGTCGCGCAGCCGCTCGAGATCGCGCCGGCTGGGCTCATCCTTGGCCTCGGCCAGCATGCGCTCGATGTCCGCCAACAGCTTTTCGCGTTCGGTGGGAGAGTTCTGCATTGCGTCAGTATAAATACCCGGGCGTGGTAGCGCGGCGCTACACTCATCGGTAAATGACTCACGAACGCGTCAGTTCCTACTCTCACTGGATATCGGGCCGCTTGACGCCCGGAACGTCGGGCCGGGCCGGTGATGTGTTCAACCCCTCGCTGGGGCTGGTGGCCGCGCGCGTGGCGCTGGCCAGCGAAGCCGATGTGGATGCGGCCGTGCGCGCGGCGCGCGCGGCTTTTCCAGGCTGGGCCGCGATCCCCGCGCTGAAGCGCGCGCGCGTGATGTTCAAGTTCAAGGAAATCGTCGAGCAGCGTCGCGACGAACTGGCCCGCCTGATCGCGTCCGAACACGGCAAGCTGGTGAGTGACGCCGCCGGAGAAGTCACGCGCGGGCTCGAAGTGGTGGAGTTCGCCTGCGGTGCGCCGCATCTCACCAAGGGAGAGTTCGCGCCCGACGTGGGCACCGGCGTGGACAGTTACTCCTTGCGTCAGCCGCTGGGAGTCGCCGCGGGCATCACGCCGTTCAATTTCCCGGCCATGGTTCCGATGTGGATGTTTCCGGTGGCGCTGGTCTGCGGCAATACCTTCATCCTCAAACCTTCGGAGCGCGACCCCGGCGCGGGGCTGTTGCTTGCCCGGTGGTTGACCGAAGCCGGCCTTCCGCCCGGCGTGTTCAACGTGGTGAATGGCGACAAGGTCGCCGTCGACGCCTTGCTGCGCCACCCGCAGGTGGATGCCGTGAGCTTCGTGGGCTCCACGCCCATCGCCGAATACGTGCAGCGTGAAGGCACGGCGCATGGCAAACGTGTGCAGGCCCTGGGCGGCGCGAAGAATCACCTGGTCATGCTGCCCGATGCCGACGTGAACCAGGTGGCCGACGCCTTGTTAGGCGCGGCGTATGGTTCGGCGGGCGAGCGCTGCATGGCGATCTCCGTCGCGGTTGCCGTGGGTGAGGATACCGGCGACCGGCTCGTGCGCACCCTGGCCGACCGCGTGAAGAATCTGCGCGTGGATCAATCCCAGAACGGTGACGCGGACATGGGTCCGCTGGTCACGGCCGCGCATCGCGAGCGCGTACTGGGTTACATCGATGCCGGTGTCAGGGAAGGCGCGCAACTCGTCGTCGACGGCCGCGGACTCAAAGTGCCCGGCCACGAGAATGGCTTCTTCCTGGGCGGTTGCCTGTTCGACCAGGTGACACCCGCCATGAAGGTGTACCGCGAAGAGATCTTCGGGCCGGTGCTCGTGGTGGTGCGTGTCCCGACGCTCGCGGACGCCGTGAAACTGGTGAACGCGCATGAATTCGCCAATGGCACTTCACTGTTCACGCGCGATGGTGGCGCGGCTCGCACCTTCGTCCAGCAGATCGAAGTGGGCATGGTGGGTGTGAACGTTCCCATCCCCGTACCCATGGCGTTCATGAGTTTCGGCGGCTGGCGGCGCTCGAGTTTCGCGGATCACGCCATGCACGGCATGGAAGGCGTGCGGTTCTACACGAGGCTCAAGACCGTCACCAGCCGCTGGCCGGAGAGCGACGCGGGTTCCGGCGGCAAGGGTGGCGCCGAGTTCATCATGCCGACGATGAAATGACGCTCACGGAAGCTTGAGGTCCGCAAATCTGTTCATGCGCGCCGCATTCGCGGACTGACGCGCGCATCGTCCATCGTCTTCAATGCGCGCATGAAAGCGCGCGAATCATTGCAAAGAAAACTGTGGCTGCTGGCCTTCACCGGCCTGCAGCTGGTGGCATTGTGGCAGGGCGTCGGCGCCTGGCTGCTGCAGGCGGGGGTGCCCGGTGTCCGCTGATGTCCAGCTCTGGCTGGCTTTCCCCGTGCTGGTGGCATTCATCGCGCTGCCGGCCGCCGCGGCCTGGCAAAGGCGGCGCGACAGCCACGAGGCCAGTTCGGTCGCCATCGAGCTTGCGGAATTCGCCGCGTCCGTTCGACAAGCGGAGCGCTTGCTGCCCATCGATGAGAACCTGCACGCGCGTCTCATCAGACTTCGCCTTGCCGATGCCGCTTCGTTCCAGCTCGCGCAGGAACTGCAACGCGGCGGTGCGCCAGCGCTTGCCGATGCGGCTCAGCGTCTCGCGCTGCGGTTGAAGAGGCGCGTGTGTTTCGAGCGCAAAATGCTGGCGCGCACGGCGCCGGGTCTTCGTCGCGGCGCCATCGCCGCATCATTGCCACCCTTGCTCATGTGGGCCTCACAGGCCACTGGCGCGGAGATTCCATCCGAGGCGCAACTCACCTTGCTCGCCGCCGAGGCCGCCGGTTGCGCCTTGTTGTGGCGGCTGGCTCGCGTGGAGATCTGAATGGACGGCATTCCCGCCTTCACGTGGCTGATGATCGCCGGCGGCGTGCTCGCATTGGGGGTCTACGGGCTGCGAGGTCTGCTGACCCTCCGCGATGCCGTACAGGCCGTGGAGCTCGACCGGATGGTGCCGCCTCCACAATGGGCCGCCACTCGCGCCCTTGTCGGCGTGTTGATGGCACTGCCGGTGTTGTTCATCACGCGTGGGTCGGGCGCCCTGGCGATGTTGGCCGGCGCCCTTTTCATGTGCTTCGGATTCTGGCTGGCGCCACATCTGCTGACAGGCGCGCGCCGGCGGCTGGAACGGCAACTGCTCGACGAACTTGCCCTGCACCTCGACCTGTTAGCCGTGGCCACGGAGGCGGGCAGTTCGTGGAGTTCGGCGCTGGCGCTCTGTGTCGAGCGCTCCCCCGACGGCCCGTTGCGGCGGGCCTGGCAGCGTGTCATCGCCGACATCCACTCCGGCATGGAACCGATGGACGCCTTGCGTGGCATGGAGCAACGGCTGCGCCTGCAGCCGTTCACCACCCTGCTGAGCGCGCTACGCGCGGCCGAGAAGCTGAAGCTGCCCGTGTCGGGGGTATTGCGCGAGAGGGCGCGGCATTGCGCCGCCGCGCGGTTCGCGCGGGCCGAGCGGCGGGCACGGGCGGCGCCGCTCAAGATCTGGGCGGCCATGCTTCTTTGCCTGCTGCCCTGTACCTGCCTAACTATTGACGGTGTCGCCGCGGCGCTTGAGATCGGTGTTCTGTTCCAGCGCCAGCAGGTCCTCGGGCCGGTCGATGTCGAGTTCGGCACTGGGCATGGGCAGGCGGATGAGGCGGTCGACATGACGATGCAACAGCACCTGCGCGCCACGGTCGCCGCGCAACTCGTTCAGATCGCGGAAACACCAGCGCGGAAAGATGGCGGGCACACCCACGGCGCCCGCGTACTGCGCGGTGGCGATGGAAGCCGGGTTGCGGCGCCAGGCGCCTGCGAGCCGTCGTAGATCTTCGGTGGTGACTGCCGCCTGGTCGGCCAGCGCGATCAGCACGCCGTCTGCCGTGGCGGGAGTGTGCGTGAGCCCCTCGCGAATGGAGCTCGCGATACCCTCGGTCCATTCGCGGTTGATGGCAATGGAAGCGGGGCTGTGCCGGAGCAGTGGCGCGAGTTCGGGGGCATTGGCGCCCAGCACCACGGTGACCGAATGTCCGGCCAGTTCGACGGCGCGGCTCACCACGCTGAGCATCAGGGGGCGACCGTTCACTCGTATCAGTTGTTTGGCCGAACCGAATCGCGTCGAGGCGCCGGCGGCCAGCACCACGACGTGGATGTGGCTGGTGTCACTGCCGGCGGATCCGCTCACCGCGCTACCGACGCGCGAGCAGCCCGATCGCGAATATCGACACCACGCAGACGCCGGTGACCAGCGCGACCTTGCCAGCCATTGCCGCGAAGGCATCGCGCGGGATCACGTCGAGCAGCGCCAGGATGCTGAGCGCCGCCAGCACGACGATCACCAGGGCGGCCAGCAGACGTGCCGTACCGCTCTGATTACGGATTTCGGACTCGGTTTTCAGCGGTTCGAGGTTCATGGCCGGACATCTTACTCTGGAACCAGCCCAGTCAGACGCTGCCCGGCCCAACCGTTAAACCGGTCGCATTTGGCCTCTGGATTTTGGCGGGCCCCGTGCGCCAGAGCACGCTTAACCACCCGGAATCGCGATAGTTTTGTCGTAATGACCACTCAATTCTTCGAGCGCCAGGAAACCCAGAAAACCTACACCCGCTGGCTGGTGTGGGCCTTCATTGCCGCCATCCTCGCGGTGGTGTTGGTGATCAATCTGGTGGTGGTGGTCGGTCTCGGTGGCGCGGAGGCGTTGCAGCTGCTCGGCGAAGAGCCGCAGCTGGTGGTCTGGACCACGCTCATCGTGTTGTGCGTCATCTTCGGCGCCATGTGGCACAAGAGTTCGGAGATGCGCGCGGGTGGTTCGGCCGTTGCGCGTTCGTTGGGCGGCGTGCCGGTCACCGCGGAAGACGGCGACCTGAAGCGCAAGCGGCTGCTGAACATCGTCGAGGAGATGGCGATCGCGGCGCGTATCCGCAAGCCGCAGGTATTCGTGCTGCCCGACGAACCGGGCATCAATGCGTTCGCCGCGGGTCACTCGCCGGATGAGGCAGCGGTGGCGGTCACGCAGGGCGCGCTCGAGAACCTCGACCGCGAACAGATGCAGGCTGTCATCGGGCACGAGTTCAGCCACATCCTCAACGGCGACATGAAGATCAACATGCGGCTCACCGCGTGGATCTTCGGCCTGTTCGTCATCACCGATCTCGCCGCTCGCCTCATGCGCGGGCGCAGCCGCGGCAAGGGCGCCGCGCAGATCAAGTTGATCGCTCTGGGCATTTTCATCGCCGGCGGCGTGGGCATGCTGGCCGGGCGTCTTCTGCAGGCCGCCGTGTCGCGCCGGCGCGAACATCTTGCCGATGCCTCGTCGGTGCAGTTCACGCGCAATCCGCAGGCATTGCAGGGAGCGTTCGTCGTCATGGCCGCCAGTGCCGAAGGCACCCAGCTGCAGCACGAATCTTCCGCCGATGTCGCGCACATGTGCTTCGCGGGTAATGCATCCGGATGGATGGCGAAGTTCGGGGGCATCATGGCCACGCATCCGAAAATCGAGGAACGAGTACGTGCGCTGGATTCGCGCCTGACCCCGTCACGTTTCAAGTCGCTGATCAGCGAGGAGCGCCGCAGGCAGGCCGCACGCGCGAAGGCCGAAGCCGCCAATGCGACCAGTGCGGGTAGTGAGGCCGGCACTGCCAGTCAGGCACCGGCCGCGGCGCCCGTCGCGCGTCCGATGCCGGCAGGCGTGAGCGCCGCGGTGGCCGTGCAGGCCGCGGCGGCGTCGACCGCGGCGCCTTCTTCCTCGGCAGCCGACACACCGATCGCCGCTGCACCTGCGGCGGCGGAAAGCGACGGAGGCCTGAGCCTCGCGGCCACTTTCGAGACTCCGGCGCTTTCCGAGACGCTGCCCACGGGCGTGCGCATGATCGCCGGGCGCGCCTTGCCGCCGGACGTGCTGCGCAATCGCATCAGCGAGGACCAACAGGCGGCGATCACCCACTACATCGCGTCGATCGAGCTCAACAGCCTGGGCGTGCAGGCTACCTACATCGCCGCGATGCTGGCGTCCGAGCCCGCCAAGTACCGCACGCAGCTCACCAAGCTCGCGTCCGTGCTTGGCATCGAATTGTTCAAGGAAACGCAGGCACAGATTCCGCGCATCGCGGCGCTGACACCGCCGGCGCGTCTGCCCTTGCTCACCGATCTGCTGGGCCTTCTCGAAGGCATGGACCCGGCGCATCGCAAGCGCCTGCGCGGCCTCGCGCGCGCATTCGCGCCCACGGTGGCCGCGGGCGACATGCTGCGTTTTTCCATCACGAGAATTCTCGAGAAGCGTCTTGCCAAGGCGGCGCCGGAGGCGCCGCCGGTGCCATTGCACGACCGTGCGCAGCAGGTGGGCGACCTGTACGCGATGCTCGCGCATTGCCGCGTCAGCGCGAAGAGCTCCGCCTCCAAACAAGGTCTCAACGCGTTCCGCGCTGGCCTCATGGGCATGTTGCCGCCGCAGAAGTGGCCGCAGTTCCCCGACTCGCCGTTGGCGCTGGCGGCGCTCGATGCCGCCATCGCGGGAGTCGCGCAGGTTCATCCCACCGGCAAGCGCTCCTTCTCCGAAGGCATGGCGCGAGTGCTCGCGGTCGGTGGCCAGCTCACGGTTCCGCAGGTCGACCTGCTGCGTGGCATCTGCATCCTGGTGGATTGCCCGGTGCCGGTGATTCCGGCGGACGTGGTTTACGAGGATGCGCAGTTGGCGCGCCAGGGCGCCGAGCCGCGAAACGCTCAAGCCAGCGCGCGCGGCTGATCAGCCGAACGCCCGGAACAGCATCCGCGTCCCCACCAGCAGCAGGAACACGCCGAAAGCCTGAGAAAGCCGCCGGCGCGACAAGGCATGCGAAGCGCGCGCGCCCAGCGTCGCCGTGAGCATGGAGCCCGGGGCGATCACCGCGAGTCCGGCGACGCTCACGAAACCCACCGTCAGCCATGGCAGCCCGGTCGCGGGGTACCCGCAAAGATTCAGCGTCGGTACGGCCAGTGTGCCGCCGCCGATGCCCATCATGGCCGACACGCCGCCAATGAATGTCGCCAGCATTCCACCTCCGAGGCCGCGCGGCACCTGGCTGGCGACGCGCAAGTGGTCGAAGGGCAGCAGCATTTTCGCCGCGATGATCCACGCGACCGCGCCGAACACCCCCGCCAGCACCGCCAGCGGCGCGTGCGATGCCAGCAGGCTGCCGGCGAAGGCCCCAGCGATCATGGGAACCGCCCAGCGCCTGGCGAGATCGCGATCCAGCGCGCCGCGCGAGTGGTGCGCACGCGCGGAGCTGATGGCGGTGGGAATGATGGCGGCAAGCGATGTCGCCACCGCGACATGCATGCGGTACTCCTCGGGAACGCCGGCAAAGCGCAGCGAGTACTCGAGCACGGGCACGGTGACGATGCCGCCACCCACGCCCAGAAGACCGGCCGCGAATCCGGCCACCAGCCCCGAAACGGCGAGGATGCCGATCAATGGCAACAGGTCGGGCAACGTGCCGGCGAATGAGTCGCTCACTGCCTGTCAACCCGCCGTTTCGCTGAAAGGGCGGCCGCCGCGGCCAGCCAGCGCGGCGTGTACTTCACCGATGATGGACAGCGCGATGGACTCCGGGCTGCGCCCGCCGATGTCCAGGCCCACGGGCGCGCGCAGCCGCGGACGCAGCAGGGCGGCGTCCGCGCCCAGGTCGCTCAGCAGTTTCTCGCGCCGCGCGGCCGGGCCCAGCAACCCCACGTAGGGCACGGCGCTGCGCGCCAGCGCGCGCAGGTAGTGCAGGTCGGAATCGAGATGGTGGCTCATGACAATGGCCGCGGAATGATCTTCGAGCCGAACCGCGCCGGTCACCTCCGCCGCGCGCGTCTCGACCAGCCGGACTTCGGATGGAAACCGCGCCGGCTCCAGGTAGTTCGAACGGTGATCGGCCACCACCACGCGCCAGCCCAGGAATGCCGCCAGCGTGGCCACCGGCCGCGCATCCGGCCCGCCACCTAACAACAACAGCGTCGGCGGCGGTGTGAAGGACGCCACGAACAGCGAGACGTCGAGGGGTGCCGCGTGCACCTGGCTGTTGTCCGCGGCCGCGCCAGCCGCGGCCATCAAGATCGTCAGGCCTGGATCTTCACGCGCCACCTCGGGCAATGCGCCCTCGGCTGGAAAACTCAACCCCGGCTCGAACCGCGGGTCGCCGCTGGCGACCACGAAGGCAAGGCGACAATGCTGGCCGCGACGGTGAGCGGCGGCGAGAAACGGCAACGGCTGCCAGCCGTTCGCGTCGCTGGCACGTGTGAGCAGGATGTCCATGGCGCCTTCACAACCCGCGCCCAACCCGAACAACTGGTCGGTGCTGCTGCGCAGGTCATAACTGACGATGCGGGCTTCGCCGGTAGCCGCCACCGCGCGCGCATGTTCGCGCAAGTCCCCTTCGAGACATCCGCCGGACAACAGGCCGGCGTATTCACCATCGGGCGCGATCAGCATCTGCGCGCCGGGTTTCGCATAGGTGGAGCCGGCCGTCTTGATGACCGTGCAAAGCACCAGGGTGTGGTTGGACTCGCGGCTGCGCTCGTACAGGGCGAGTAGGCGGTGAAAGCTCATGAGGGTGCCGAAATATATGGCATTTCAGGGGGTGTTCGCTTGCGTGTACGGGGGTGTAACCAGTAGATTTGCCGGGCTTTTTTTGGCCATTCTTCAGGTCGCAAGTCTCAATGCCAGCTCAAGACCCCTCCGCCTGGGTCGTACACAAATTTGGCGGTTCCTCGGTCGCGGACGCCGAGTGCTTCAAACGCGTCGCCAACATCCTCGAGAACCTGCCGCCCGGCCCGCTGGGCGTGGTGCTCTCTGCCTGCCGTGGCGTCACCGACGGCCTTCTCGGCCTGGTCGCCCGCGCCGAAGCGCAGGACGACGCCTGGCGTGGCGAGCTGGACGCCATTCGCGCTCGTCACAACACCATCGCCGAGGCGGTGTTGTCTCCCGAGGCGCGCGCCTTGTACATGGCGGGCTTCGACCGAGATCGGCACGACATCGAAGGCATCCTGCACACCGTCAAGCTGACGCGCTCGGCCGCGCAGAACGTGCGCGATCTCATCGCGGGATACGGCGAGATCTGGTCGACGAAACTGTTCAAGGAATTCTTCAGCGCACGTGCCCAAAGGCCCGGCGCGGTGCAATGGATCGACGCGCGGCAATGCGTGGTCGTGGAATGGGGCCCGCTGGGCCCGGCCGTGCAATGGGAAGAGTCGCGCAAGAATCTCCGCGAAAGGGTGCCGGCCAATTTCGGTGGCACGCTCATCATCACGGGTTTCATCGCCAGCGACCGGCGCGGCGTGCAGACCACGCTGGGCCGCAACGGGTCCGATTTCTCCGGTTCCATTTTCGGCTCGCTGCTCGACGCGAAGGAAATTCACATCTGGACGGACGTCGATGGCGTGTTGTCCGCCGATCCGCGCCGCGTGCCCGACGCCAAGGTCATCGATGCGCTCTCGTACAACGAAGCCATGGAGCTGGCGTACTTCGGCGCCAAGGTGATCCATCCGCAGACCATGGCGCCGGCCGTGGGACGCGGCATTCCCATCTGGATCCGCAATACTTTCGCGCCGCAGAAGCCGGGTTCGCTGATCTGCGCGAAGCCCGAGTCGCAGCTGCCGGTGAAGGGCATCACGTCCATTGAAAACATCGCGATGATCAACGTGGAAGGCGCCGGCATGATCGGCGTGCCCGGTACGGCGCACCGCCTGTTCGGCGCGCTGCGCGAGGAGGGCATCTCGGTCATCCTGATCTCGCAGGGTAGTTCGGAGCATTCCATCTGCTGCGCCGTACCCGGTGTCGAAGCCGAGCGCGCCGCGAAAGTAGTGGCCGCCGCCTTCGACCGCGAGATCAAGGAAGGCCAGATCCAGAGCATCCAGGTCGATCGCGATCTCGCCATCCTCGCCGTGGTGGGCGACGGCATGGCCGGCCTGCCCGGCATTTCCGGCAAGGTGTTCAACGCGCTGGGTTCCGCGGGCGTCAACGTGCACGCCATCGCCCAGGGCGCTTCCGAACGCAACATCTCCGTGGTGGTCGACGGCAAGGACGCCACCAAGGCGCTGCGCGCGGTGCACTCCGGCTTCTATCTATCGCCGCACACCATTTCGATCGGGTTGATCGGCCCCGGCACCGTGGGCAAGGTGCTGCTCGAGCAGATCGCGGCCGAGAGCGCTCGACTCAATGCCTCCAAGCTCGATCTTCGCGTCCGCGGCATCCTCTCCAGCAAGAAGATGCTGCTGTCGGAGCAGGGCGTGGATCTCGCGAACTGGAAGCCCGCGCTGGAGAACAGCAAGACGCCGGCGGACATCGCGAAATTCGTCGAGCACCTGAACGTCGACCACCTGCCGCACACCGTGATCATCGATTGCACGGCCGACGAGAGCGTGGCCAAGAACTACGCGGACTGGCTCAAGGCCGGCATCCACGTGGTCACGCCCAACAAGAAGGCCAACTCGGGGCCGCTGGCCTATTACGAAAGCCTCAAGGACGCGCGCAAGGCGGGCGGTTCCTCGTACCTGTACGAAGCCACGGTGGGCGCGGGCCTGCCCGTGATCCAGACCATGCGCGACCTGCGCGAGACGGGTGACAAGATCACCAGCGTGGAAGGCATCTTCTCCGGCACGCTGGCCTATCTATTCAATGTCTACGATGGCAAGACGCCTTTTTCCAAGATCGTTCGGGATGCCAAGGACAAGGGATACACCGAGCCGGACCCGCGCGACGACCTCTCGGGCACGGACTTCGCGCGCAAGGTCATCATCCTCGGCCGCGAGATGGGCCTGAAGATCGAGATGAAGGACGTGCAGGTGGAAAGCCTGATCCCGGCCGGTCTCGAGAAGGGCAGCATCGACGATTTCCTCGATGGCCTGCCCAAGTACGACGGCGAGATGAAGAAGCGTTTCGACGAAGCGGCGTCGCGCGGCAAGGTGCTGCGCTACGTGGGCCGGCTCACTGCCGATGGCAAGGCCACGGTAGGTGTTTCCGAGCTCGAGAAATCGCATGCCTTCGCCAACATCGCGCTGACCGACAACGTGGTGCGTTACGCCACCGCGCGTTACAACAGCAACCCGCTCATCGTGCAGGGTCCGGGCGCGGGTCCCGAAGTCACGGCGGCGGGTGTGTTCGCGGATCTGCTGCGCGTGTGCAGCTATCTCGGAGCGCACCTGTGACGGCGCAGTCTTCATCGAAGTTGCACAAGGCCACTGCATTCGCGCCGGCATCCGCGGCCAACGTCGCCATCGGCTTCGACATCCTGGGCTTTTCCGTCGACGTGCTCGGCGACAAGTGCACGGTGACGCGTACCGACAAACCCGGCGTCACGATTTCCGGCTCCTCGGGCGTGGTGAAGGACATCCCGCGCGATCCGGAGAAGAACACCGCGGGCCGCGCGCTGCTGGCCATGCAGGAATCGATCAAGCCGGGTTTCGGCTTCGACGCTTTCATCGAAAAGGGCATTCCCCTGGGCTCGGGCCTGGGTGGCTCGGCGGCTTCGGCCGTGGCCGCCGTGGTCGCCGCCAATGCGCTGCTCGACAAACCGCTCACCAAGCTCGAACTACTGAAGTTCGCCATGCAGGGTGAGGCGGTGTCTTCGGGTTCGCTGCACGTGGACAACATCAGCCCCAGCCTGTTCGGCGGCCTGGTGCTCACCGTGGGCATCGACAATCCGCGCGTGAAGCAGATCCCGGTGCCGAACGGCATCCGCGCCATCCTCGTGCACCCGCACCTGTTCCTGTCCACCAAGGCGGCGCGCGGCATCCTCAAGCCCGACGTGAAGATGTCGGACTTCATCTGGCAGACGGCGAATCTCGGCGGCTTCATCTCGGGTTGTTACACCAACGATCTCGACATGATTCGCGCCTCGTTCGAGGACGTGGTCATCGAGAAGCAGCGCTCGCAGCTCATTCCGGGTTTCGACGCCGTCCGTGCGGCCGCCATGGCCAACGGCGCCCTGGGATGCACCATCTCGGGCGCCGGCCCGACCATGTTCGCGTGGTCACTGGATGCGGACGCCGTGAAAGTGCGTGACGCCATGGTCGCGGCGTTCCAGGCCGCGGGCAAGGAAACCGACGACTGGATCGTTGCGATTTCCTCGACGGGCGCCTGCCTGGTGCCGGGCTGACCATGAAATACATCAGCACGCGAGGTCAGGCTCCGTCGGTTTCCTTCGGCGAAGCGGTGGCGCGGGGCCTGGCGCCCGACGGCGGTCTGTACGTGCCCGAGTCGTGGCCCGAGATCCCGCTGTCCGATTTCGACGGCGCGACCACGCTGCCGGAAGTGGCCGAAATCATGCTGCGGCCTTTCGTGAAAGGCGACCCGGTGGCGCCGTTGCTCGGCGACATCGTGCGCGAGGCCTTCAATTTCCCGGCGCCGCTGGTGCCGGTGAATACGGACGGCTCGCTGTCCGTGCTCGAGTTGTTTCATGGTCCCACGGCGGCCTTCAAGGACTTCGGCGCGCGTTTCCTGGCCGCCGCGCTGGCGCGTATCCGTGCCCGGTCTTCGAATTCCGGCGATGCGAAGCCGCTGAACATCCTGGTCGCCACCTCGGGTGATACCGGCGGCGCCGTTGCAGCGGCCTTCCATCAGCGCCCCGGCGTGCTGGTTTCCGTGCTGTTTCCCAAGGGCCTGGTCTCGCCCACCCAGGAGCGCCAGCTCACCTGCTGGGGCGACAACGTGCATTCCTATCGCGTGAGCGGCAGCTTCGACGACTGCCAGCGCGTGGTGAAGGAAGCCTTCGTCGATGCCGATCTGCGTCAGCGTTTCGAATTGTCCAGCGCGAACAGCATCAATCTCGGCCGGTTGCTGCCGCAGGCGGTGTACTACGCGGCAACCAGTCTCGCGGTGTTCCGCGCCACTGGCGAGAAGCCCAACTACATCATCCCCAGCGGCAACCTGGGTAATTCAGTGGCCTGCGTCTGGGCGCGCAAGATCGGGTTGCCCGTGGGGCGCATCCTGCTGGCGCACAACATCAATCGCGCGGTGCCAGACTACCTGGCTACCGGAAACTGGCTGCCTCGCCCCAGCATCGCCACGCTGGCTTCCGCCATGGACGTGGGCTCGCCCAGCAACATGGAACGCCTGCGTGCACTGTTTCCGGACGTGGCGCAGGTGCGCGAGGCCGTGCAGGCCGCCAGCGTCACCGACGAGCAGATCCGCCATCGCATCACGGAAGACTTTCGCAACTACGGGAAAGCCTGGTGTCCGCACACGGCGACCGCGGCCGAAGTTTATGCGCGGCTGGCGTCCGCTGACCGGCTGGGACAGCGCTGGGTACTGGTTTCGACCGCGCACCCGGCGAAATTTCACGAAATCGTGCAGCCGCTCATCGGGCAGCGAATCGAAATGCCGGAAAGCCTTGCTAAACTCTTCTCGCGTCCCGTGTCCTGCGCCGATCTCGAGCCCTCGCTCGCGGCGTTGAGCGGGGCGTTGGGGAAGGTCAAGTAAGAGACACATTTGAATCCGCCTTTCGGGCTCACACAGGTTCAACTCGTCCTCATCGCCATCGGCGTGCTTGCGCTGGCGTTGTTGCTGTTCATTGGCGGGCGCATCTGGATGCTGCGCCGTCGCGACGCGCGGCGCGTCGCACGCGTCACCGCGGGTGCGGCCGACTTCCTGCGCAACGTGCTCATCCCTGATGGCAATGGTGGCGACTTCCACCTCGATTTCCTGCTGCTGACCAGTCGCGGCGTGGTGATCATCGACATGCGCGACATCACCGGAAATGTTTTCGGTGGCGACCAGATGACCGACTGGACGCTCATGGACGGCCCACGTCGCAGCACTTTCGTGAACCCGCAGTCCGGGCTCTACGACCGCATCGCCAGCGTCAAGGCCGTGCTCCAGGACCAGGAGACACCGGTCGAAGGGCGCATCGTGTTCACCAGGCGCGCCAAGTTTCCCAAGGGCCTGCCGCGCTTCACCGTGATGCTCGAATCCGTGGCCGCGGAATTCCCGAAGCTCGGCGCCGCGGAGCTCGAAGTCTCCGTCTCGAAGTACCGGCCGGGCTGGGCCCGCATCAAGGAAGCCTGCAAGCCCAGCCCGCACGTTCATTCGAGTCCCATAGCCGTAGCCTAGGGTCATGCATGGGCCCGTAGCCGGGCCCCATGGCCTGGGCGACGATCAGGGACGCGCCTCGAGGATCAGGTTCACCGGCGTGTGCAAGGCACGGCGGAATCGCTGGAAGCCCGCTCCCGTCACCACCGAACGCAGACGCGCCTCGCCCGCCTGGGCACCCAGCCCCATGCGACCC